>JBCBCD010000154.1:8765-10430 GCA_038530915.1 Bacteroidota bacterium | reverse complement strand
TTTTTTTTGAGGAGTCAGCCGAGGTCATAGTACCGAGCCAAACCACTGTCAATGCCGAACCGTGATGTTTGCAACGACAAATGAGAGGGTAAATGGGAAGGACCGAACCTAAAATTAGGAAGGATGAATTTAATGATAGAGTCAGGATCAGAACGGATAGGAGTAATGGCTGAGAATCCATTAGCTTGTGAGAGAGATATGATTCGGAAAATCGGAAGTAGCTCATGAGTATCCAAGACCCGACTAGGATGATTAAAGGAAGCCCTCCGAAGACAGATCAGCTCATGGAGTTGATAGTCAACCAATCCAATATGCATCGTGCCTACAAACGTGTTGTCAGCAATGGCGGCTCGAGTGGAGTAGATGGCATGAGAGTAGAAGAACTAAAGTTTTATCTACAATCGGAGTGGGCAAAGATTAAGCAATTACTACTGACAGATGGCTACTATCCCAATGCAGTGCGTAAGGTAGAGATACCGAAGCCAAGGGGAGGGAAAAGGATGTTAGGCATACCTACGGTAGTAGATCGTTTAATCCAACAAGGGGTGTATCAAGTATTGAGTTTACTATACGAGCGAACTTTTAGCGATAATAGCTATGGTTTTCGTCGGCTGCGAAATGCGCAGCAAGCAGTAAATCGAAGCCAGTGCTATATAAATGAAGGCAAACGCTGGGTAGTAGACATAGATTTGCGCAATTTTTTCGATGAAGTAAACCATGACCGCCTATTATCGAAGTTGCGAATCAGGATAGAGGATCGACGCGTAATCCACCTGATTGATCGTTACTTGCGAAGCGGGCTGATGGATCAAGGCATTGAACAAAAGCGCATTAAAGGGACCCCACAAGGCAGTCCGCTATCGCCCTTACTATCCAATATTGTACTAGACGAATTGGACAAAGAACTGGAAAGTCGAGGCTTAAGTCATGTACGCTATGCGGACGACTTCCAAATCTATGTAAAGACGAAGTGCTCAGCCGAACGGGTAAAATCGAGCGTGAGTAAATTCATTGAGAAACGACTTCGGTTGCGAGTCAATGAAGAGAAGAGCGCAGTGGGTCGCCCCTGGGAAAGAGATTTTCTAGGCTACAGTTTTACAGTTGATAAGCAAACGAAACTAAAGCCATCGAAGCAAAGTATTGAACGGCTTCGTAAGAAAATCAAAGCTAAGTTAAGGCAAGGCAAAGGACGTAACCTAAAGCGGTTCATCCAAGAAGACCTGAATCCCTTACTACGGGGTTGGGGTAATTACTTCAAAGCGAGCCAAACCAAAGGCTTCAAGGAAGAAGTGGATCAATGGCTACGCCGTCATTTGAGAAAGATCAAGTGGCGACAATGGAAACGTCGCTGGACCCGATTTCAAAGCTTAATGGTAAGAGGTTTATCAGAGCCTCACGCGGTTCAAAGTGCCTTCAATGATAGAGGGGCATGGTGGAATGCGGGAGCTGCTCATATGAATCTGGCTTTTCCCAAGCAATACTTTGAAGAATTAGGATTGGTAAGTCTGGTCGCGTTAATGGCCAGAGAGAGCCGATAGGCTAATTTTAGGAACCGCCGTGATACGCAACCGTATGTCCGGTGGTGTGAGAGGGTAAAAACAAAGACAGTCACCTTTGCGGAATCCGTAGGTCCAAATGACTATCTTTGTTTTACTCTACTCGATT
>JBCBCD010000154.1:0-8665 GCA_038530915.1 Bacteroidota bacterium | reverse complement strand
ACCTTTGCGGAATCCGTAGGTCCAAATGACTATCTTTGTTTTACTCTACTCGATTTGTCTCATCTCTGGAAAAAATGATGACCACATAGAACTTTCTATCATCTAATGGGTTTTTGGTTGCATATGCAACTAGTTTTTAATGTCTAATACTTCCTTTAACATATTTGATTCTTTGGTTTTTTTAACCAGCCGTGTGAGCAGATTGATGAGCAATTCCATTAGGAACAGTGCTGGCGATGAATCTATTCGCCTACTTCCAACACATATGGGAGTATTGGTAGACTTGTGGAAGCAAGATGGATTAAGGCAACAAGACCTGGTTGTATCTGCCATTAAAGATAAAGCCACTATCGCAAGGGCTATAGACAATATGGAGTCAGAAAACATATTGGTTAGAGTGCCGGATCCTAATGATAAGAGGTACAAACGCATTTATCTCACGCATAAAGGTAGGTCGTTACAAGACCAAATGACTCCACATATCAAGACCGTTGAAACATCTGCGGTCGAAGAAATTACTGAAGAAGAGCTGCGGATTTGTAAAAAAGTGCTAAGAACTGTTTATAATCGCCTTCGGAATTAGTTGCATATGCAACTGTGTTAACTGTGGGTTAACTCAGGTTATTTTGGAAGAAATATAAAAAGAAGCAAATTTAGATATAATGAATAAAAGTACACGTAGGCTGATCATTAGTATTGTTGCATCAATACTTGTCATTTTTGGGGCATTTGGTGTTGCCAATTATTTCAATTCACTAAAGCAACCACCACCAAGAAGAAATGTAGATGAGTCTTTGAAGGTAGTTGAAATAGCTACCGCTCAATATGCAGATATTCCATCTCAGGTAGACATTGAAGGTGAATTGGTGGCATTTGATAAAATTGACATTTTTGCTGAAGTTTCTGGAACGCTCATTAATACATCCAAACCATTTAAAGTAGGAAGCTACTTCCCAAAAGGCTCTGTGCTGATTAAAGTAGATCAGGAAGAGGCACAATTGAGTTTACTTTCCCAAAAAAGTAATTTGCTGAATGGCATTACCCAAATGATGCCTGATCTTAAAATAGATTACCCTGAAAGTTTTAAAAACTGGAATGAGTATTTGGAAAACTTTGTGTTGGAAGATCCCATAAAGGCCTTTCCTGAACCAGTAAATAAGCAAGAAAAATACTTTGTGGCTTCAAAAAACTTACTTACTCAATATTATACCATTAAGAGTGCGGAAGAAAGGTTAGAGAAATACACCCTCAGCGCTCCTTTTGGAGGTGTTATTACAGAGGCATTAATTAATCCTGGAGCGGTTGTAAGAGCAGGTCAAAAATTAGGTTCCCTAATGAATACTTATCAGTTTGAATTAGAAGTAACAGTTCCTCTAAGTGAATTGAAGTATATCGTAATTGGTACAAAGGTGGAACTAATATCTGATGAATTGGAAGGAAGCTGGAATGGCTCAGTTTCAAGAATAGATAATCAGGTAGATCCAGGTACTCAGACCGTCAAAGTATTTATAAAAGTGAGTGGAAATGGATTAAGAGAGGGAATGTATATGCATGGAGATTTTAACGGTAAGAATATTAACAATGCGATTGCTATTCCAAGAGAATTGCTCATCAATCAAGAGTCGGTATATATTTTACAAGATACTGTATTGAAGTTGCATGACGTAGAAGTAGTAAAACTGACTGAAGAAAATGCCATCATAAAAGGAGTACCAGAAGGTACACAAATGCTGAATAAGATGCTTCCTGGTTTGTTTGATGGTATTCGTGTAGAAGCAAAACTTTAATCATTTAGATCGACACTGAGAACCTGATTGGTTCTTGATAAAATATAAATTTCATGCAATCACTGATTAATTACTTTATCAAGTTTCCCATAGCGGCCAACCTCTGTATGTTTGGTCTATTGATATTGGGTGTGGTAGGTCTTTTTAATATGAAGTCTACTTACTTTCCTGAGAGACCAAGTAGAAATATCAATGTACAGGTAGTTTATCCTGGAGCTTCGCCCGAAGAAATTGAAGAAGGTATCATCAATAAGATTGAGGAGAATTTAAAAGGGGTGACTGGAGTAGAAAGAGTTACTTCTGTATCCAGCGAAAATGCAGGTACAGTTAATGTAGAGGTGTTGAGAGGATATGATACAGACCTAATAGTGCAAGATGTGAAGAATGCGGTAGATCGCATTAGTTCTTTCCCGGATGGTATGGAGCCTCCTGTGGTCTATAAATTGGAAAACCTAAGTACTTCCATCACTTTTGCGGTTAGTGGTGAAATTGAGTTAAAAGTTTTAAAAGAGAGGGCCAGAAAAGTAGAAGAAGATTTACTTGCGATGAATGGAATCTCTAAGGTGAGTTTAAGTGGTTTTCCGGATGAAGAAATCGAGATTGCATTTAGAGAACAAGATTTACGTACATATGACCTGACTTTTGCTCAGGCGACGGCTGCTGTTAGGGCAGCTAACCTGGAAATTACCGGAGGTACAGTAAAAGGAGATGATGAAGAGTTATTGGTAAGGGCTCGCAACAAAGCTTATTATGCGGAAGGATTACAAAATATAGTGGTCAAAACATCTGTGAATGGTGGAGTAGTAAGGTTGTATCAAATTGCAGATATCAAAGACAAATGGGCTGACAATCCAAATCGTTCTTATCTAAATGGCGCTTCGTCTATCGTTGTAACTGTACAAAATACCTTGGAAGAAGATCTTTTGACCATCACTGATTTGGTTAAAGATTATATAGATAAATTCAATTCAGAAAACAGGCAGGTAAAAGCTACAGTTATCAACGATCAATCCATTGTGTTGAATCAAAGGATTAATCTTTTGACAGAAAATGGAATCATTGGTTTTTTGATCGTAGTTGTCCTTTTAGCGATGTTCTTACATTGGAGATTGGCCTTCTGGGTAGCTATTGCTATTCCAATTTCTTTTGGAGGAATGTTTTTGGTAGCCAGTTTGATTGATGTTACGATTAATGTTATTTCCTTGTTTGGGATGATTTTGGTTATTGGTATACTGGTGGATGATGGTATTGTAATAGGAGAAAGTATTTATCAAAAACATGAAAAAGGGGTACCACCACTAAAGGCTGCCTTGGAGGGGACAATGGAAGTATTGCCAGCAGTTTTTGCAGCTATTATCACAACGGTAATCGCTTTTAGTACCTTCTTTTTTATAGATGGACGTTTGGGAGATTTCTTTAGGGAGATGGCCATAGTTGTAATTTTCTCGCTGATTTTCTCTTTAGTTGAGGGGGCGATAATACTGCCTACACACGTAGCACACTCAAAAGCTTTGAGCCCCGATAGAAAGACGAATAAGGTACAAGAATGGTTTGAAAATATAATGGGATGGCTTAGAGATAAAACGTATGCGCCAGTTTTAGCATTTTGTATGAAATACAAATTGTTTACTGTAGCTGCTTTTGTAGGCTTATTGATCATTTCTTTCGCTGCATTCGGTGGGATTGTAAAAACGACCTTCTTTCCGGTGATTGAAAGAGATAACGCTACGATTAATCTACAGATGCCAGCGGGAACTCCTGAAGAACAAACTCAAAAATGGTTGGATCACATTGAAGCATCTATTTGGAAGGCTAATGATAAACTGAGTGAACAATATTTCAACAATGAGAAAGAAGCTATTTTAAGAGTAGAAAAACGTGTGGGGCCTTCTACCTACGAAGGACTCATCAACGTTGCAGTTTTGGATGGAGAAAGTAGGGATAGCCTTAGAATGAGAGCTGTTTTGAATGCCATTAGGACAACAACGGGGCCCATTATTGAAGCAGAACTGGTTACGTATGGTCAGCGGGCTGCTTTTGGTAAGCCTGTATCCGTATCCATGATAGGCAGCGATTTAGAAGAACTATCAAGTGCAGTTGAGGAAGTTAAAATGGAGCTGACTAATTTATCAGAGCTCACAGATGTAATCGATAATAATCAAGCAGGGTTGAGAGAGATCAATATCAGTCTGAAAGATAAAGCGCTTTACTTAGGCCTGAATTTGCAAGAAGTAGTAGCACAAGTAAGGCAGGGTTTCTTTGGTAGTGAGGTACAGCGCTTGCAACGAGGCCGTGATGAAGTAAAAGTATGGGTAAGGTATTCTGAAGAAGATCGATCAGACATCACGAAGCTTATGGATATGAGGGTGCGATTCATTGATGGTCGAGAATTTCCACTCT
The DNA here is from genome assembly GCA_038530915.1 of Bacteroidota bacterium. Lineage (GTDB taxonomy): Bacteria > Bacteroidota > Bacteroidia > Chitinophagales > Saprospiraceae > JANQPA01. The sequence continues at coordinate 4,478 of JBCBCD010000154.1, read as the reverse complement.
CTGAAATTGCTGATTTAAAAATCGAACGAGGTATTATTAATATCAATCACCTGGATGGAAAAAGAGAGATTAAGGTGGAAGCAGATATTAGTAATGATGATGTTTCTATATCTGATATCACTACCAATCTCAAAGAAGCTATCCTGCCATCCATCCTTCCAAAATATCCAACCGTAGAAGCTAGGTTTGAAGGGCAAAATAGAGAACAAGAGAAAACCAATATCTCTATGCAAAAGATAGGACCTGTGATCTTGGCACTGATGTTCTTTATGATTGCGCTTACTTTTAGATCTATTAGTCAGACTGTATCCGTTTTTCTTCTGATCCCTTTCAGTATGATTGGAGTTATTTGGGGACATTGGTTGATGGGTACTCCATTCAGTCTTTTCTCGGCGCTTGGTTTCATTGCTTTGGTAGGGGTATTGGTAAATGACTCTTTGGTTTTAGTGACCACCTACAACCGATATTTGCAAGAAGGAATGTCCCAGATGGAAGCCATTCATAAGGCAGGGGTATCAAGGTTTAGACCCATAGTATTAACGACCTTTACCACTTTTGCGGGTTTGGCACCTTTATTGTTTGAAAAGAGCTTCCAGGCACAATTCTTGATCCCAATGGCCATTGCGGTTGCTTTTGGTTTATTGGCAGTAACGGTGGTGAATTTATTATTGCTTCCGGTACTATTAATCATGGGAAATAGATTCAAGGTATATGCTTCAGCACTCTGGACGGGAGAAAAGCCAGATTATGCTGCAGTAGAAGGAGCGGTACGCAAAGATTCTAATTATGAATTCTTGTACTATGTGTTCTTGGCATTTATTGGATTAGTGATTGCCTTTATAGTTATCGGACCTCAATTAGGACTATTTTAATAACCCTTTTACAAATTGAAATGAGAAAAAGAATAGCCATCGACATGGACGAAGTAATTGCCGATTTTTTATCGAAAATACTTCGAGTTTATAAAGAACGATTTGGTGAAGAATTACCCAAAGAAGCTTACTGGGGAAAGAAAGTTTATCAGAATTCAGGCTTGAAACCTTTACGTGATGAATTGTTTAAGAAAGGTTTTTTCAGAGATTTTCCAGTTATTGAAGGAGCTCAGGAAGGTGTGAAAGTTTTAATGGAGCATTATGACGTTTTCATCACAACAGCGGCTATGGAGTTTAGAAACTGTTTTGAAGACAAGTACGACTGGATGCAGGAGCATTTTCCATTCATTCATTGGAAAAATATTGTCTTCTGTGGAGATAAAAGCGTCTTCAATACGGAATACATGATTGATGATCATGCCTATAACTTGGAGACTTTTCGAGGGAAAGGACTTTTATTTACTGCTCCTCACAATATTAACGAAACAAGATTTACCAGAGTAAACAACTGGACAGAAGTACTTACATTTTTTGAAGAAGAACGCAAAAAAGAGCAATAGTTGTATGAAGGAGCGACTGGAAAAATTGCAAAAACTATTCATGCTGAAAGCAAAGTTTGCCTTGTCCAGCTTAGTGGCTACTTCAGTCAATATTGGCTTGTATATGTTGCTGGTCAATAAGGTTTTTGCTCCGGTTCCATCAGAAATCATTGCTTATTCAGTTGCTGTAGTGATCAACTACATCTTACAACGTAAGTTCGTTTTTTCCCTCAAAAGAAAAGAATGGCAGGCTTTCACAGGAGCCATGTTGGTTTCTTTAGGGGGCTTAATCTTGAGTACATTGATCATATATTTACTCAATCTGGTTCCCTTTTTTCAGGAGAATCAGTTGATTACCAAGCTTTGTGCTGTGGGCATTGTATTCTTCTATAACTTCTATTTTAAAAGATTTGCCTTTGAACGCAGGTTCTTTGGTGTAGATTGATTGTGATTAATGAGTGCATTTTCATTTTGTTGCTAATGACAGCCTCCCTTCAGGGAATTAAAGGGCACAGGATGGGAGAGGCGATAAAATAAAATGCAGCTAAATAAATATTTTTAGATGAAGCAGATAACCTTACTATTTAGTCTTCTGATTTTTATCTTTCAAGCACATGCACAGGAAGCTTTGAGTTTGTCAAAAGCCATTGAGATTGGCTTGGAGAATAATTTTCAGGTAAAGATAGCTGAAACTCAAATTGAAATTGCTACCAACAATAACGATTGGGGCGTAGCTGGTAAATACCCTACTGTGGATTTGAGCCTGAGTAATGATAATACATATTCCAATACCAATAACCCCGTTTCCTTTATTCCTGAAATTAATTCAGTAAGTACGGGTTTTGTTCCGGCTGTAAATGCCAATTGGGTGTTGTTTGATGGATATCGAGTTAGGTTTACCAAACAACAATTAGAGACACTGGAAACTCAGAGTAAAATAGATGCTAAGATTGCAGTAGAAGGAGTGATTCGGGATATTATGTTGGCCTATTATGCTGCTGTTCTTCAGCAAGAACAACTGTTGGTGATTGAGGAGGTGTTGGAATTGTCAAGGGATCGCATTAATTATCAGGAAGTACGTAAAGAGTTTGGCCAGGCAGGAACTTTTGATGTACTACAAACTCAAGATGCATTTCTTAATGACTCTACCAGCTATTTGTTGCAGCAAACCAATGTGCAAAATGCTATGCGTAATCTCCAGTTGGCAATGGGTGTAGATGAAGTAGGGCAAAGCTATGGTTTGACCGATGAATTAAATATCCCTACAGAAAGCTACGAGTTGAATAACTTGAGAAGTAAACTGCTCAGTAACAATTTCAATATTCAAAGACTAGCTATTAATAGAGAACTGGCTAATATCAATACCAAACTACAAGAAAGTACAAGGTCACCTACTGTGAGCTTGGGTTCAGGTGCTTCTTATAATTGGAGGTTATCAGGAGGTAGTGGTACAACGAATAACGGTGAGACCTTATCCTTTGATGCGATTACAGCACAAACATTGAGTTTTAATATTGGTTTTACGGTTTCTTATCGTTTGTTTGATGGTGGCGTGAGAAAAAGGAACATTCAAAATGCCAAGTTGAGTGAGATGAATGCTCAATACAATATTGATGAATTGAAACGCAGCGCAATAGCTCAATTGGAAACCACACTGAATACCTTTAATAATCAGAAATCTGTAATTGCAGTGACAGATGATTTACTTCAAAATGCCCGTGAGAACTTGGTCATAGCAGAAGAACGTTTTAGAGGTGGTTTGATCACTTCATTTGATTACCGTACGATACAGTTGAATTTTATCAATGCTTCACAATCGAGGTTGAATGCTATTTTCAACTTGAAGAATACGGAGACGGAGTTGGTGCGGTTGATTGGAGGATTGGTGCGGTAAAACTTAATACAGGAACCCAAATAGCCAAAGAGGAATCTTATTTTGATTGCCAATTTCAATATTATCTGCTGCAATGTAAGCATGCTCTATTTGTTTTATCTGAGCGATAGATTTTTTTGCACCTCCAACTTCAATGGTGTATTTATCATCTATAAAAAAGTCTCCCGATTTTGGCAGGCTTACAAAATGCTTTGCTTTTACTTGGTTTAAGAAGAAAGTTTCCCTCAAGCTACCTTTATTCACATCCTTTGATAATGCGAAAGCGATATTGGTATTTTGTAGAAAAATCTTTTCAGGTTTTTGTAAAGTAGAAACACTAATACCTGCAGGGTATAGGGAGTTGATGAGACGAGCCTTTTCAAGATGATGCAAATATTGTATGAGTGTATTTCTATGAACTCCGATTTTTTCACTGAGGGAGCTAATATTGGGTTTGAAAGGGACATTTGTAGCCAGTATATAAAATAATTGTAGAATTTTTCTGGCGTTACGAGGGTCATAACCCGGAATGAAATCTAAATCACTTTCAATAACCAATTGAATAACTTGCGATAATCGGTCCGCGTAGAAGCTTGTACCTTCCAAAAAATAAGGATAATAGCCATGTGTCAAATAAGATGAAAAATACTCAAGAGGATGGATCTTAGTAGTTATCTCATTAGCTAAGTCAACGTGTTTAGCTAGCACTTCATCTAATGAGAAGATATGAAAAGAAGCAATGCCTTGTAACTGTAGATATTCTCTGTATGATAAGCCATTTAGTTCATAGAGCAGAGCTCTACGACTTAGGTCAACATCCTGCTTTAGTAGTTCAATGATTGAAGAACCTGTAAAGACAATGTTCAAGTCAGGATAAAAATCATAGAGGTTTTTAATTTCTCTTGCCCAACCTGGATATTTATGAACTTCATCAATGAAAAGTTTTTTACCTCCGGTTTTGTAAAATGCATCTGCAAAGTCTATCAATTTATTAGCTGAAAAGTAAATGTCGTCTAATGAAATGTAGATGCTTTTTACGGTTTCTTCTTTTGCCTTTTGTAGAAGCAAAGTGGTTTTGCCGACTCCTCTCGCTCCTATTAACGAGATCAACTTCCAATCCCATTTGATGTGATTGATTAAATCTCTTTTGAAATCCAGAGATATAGAGCGAATAAACCTGTCTGATCTTTCTAC
>JBCBCD010000153.1:0-10467 GCA_038530915.1 Bacteroidota bacterium | reverse complement strand
TTTCACTTTAGGTAAAGTGAAATACAAAAAAAGGTTTGTTGTAAAAAAAGGCCACAACATTTTGGCAGTTAATTCAGAAGATATCCTATACTTTTTTAGTGAAAATAAGACTACTTGGTTGATGCATAAACAAGGAAAGAAATATCACCTTGAGCTTACGCTCGAACAACTATTGGAAAAAATTGACCCAGCCAACTTTTTTAGGATCAACCGCAAATACATTCTTGCATTTTCATCTATTCAAAATATAACAGCATATAGTGGCAATCGTCTTAAAGTAAATCTTAAACATGCAGTCGAAGAAGAGGTATTAGTAAGTAGAGAACGAGTGGGAACATTTAAGCAATGGTTAGATCAGTAAAAATTACAGCAAATAACTCATTACTAAACCCAAAAAAATAGAGCCATCAGAATCATCTCCATAAATGCTAGCATCAAAGCCAAGTCGTAGTTGTTCATTGATGTTGTAGTCAAACCTAGCTTTTAGAGGGTTAAACCAAGTATCGTTGTATTCTTTTTCAAATCCAATCCCCTCTGTAGACCGCTCATAAGTTCCAAAAGATAGGCCAGGACCTGCAAGTAGTCGATATTTTCCATTATTGATAAAAATGTAAGAAAGAAAGAGGGCCCCCGCTCTTACTGATACCTTGTTATTGGGATTACCGCTATCGAGATTTGAAAATCTAAAACTTGGAGCAATATCTAATCTCTTATTAAGCTCGAAATTGATTCCCACTTCAGCATTATAACCACTTCGGTTGAGGTGATTCATGTATCCAAGAGAGATTGTTGGAAGCACCTTAATTTGAGCAGAACTGATGAATGGAATAAGTAGTAAAAAACAAAATGTAGGTAAATAGTAAGATCTCATATGGTCTGGTTTTCGCTTAAAATTTTTGAAAAAAACAACTTGTTGAATTTTTTGTTTTCGCCAAAAAGCAGGGGCTATAAAAGTTGACGGTTTCTTTACATTCGCTTACAGGTTTAGACATACTATTAAGTCATATAGATTAGCAACAACAGCTGTATTAGATGATATATCCTATTAAAAGTCCTAAATAAGTAGAGCCCTCTATATCATCACCATAAAGAGTGGCGTCAAAACCAATTCTCAATGCTTCATTGACTTTGTATTCATACCTCAACTTAACCGGATTGAACCAAGCATCATTGTAAAATCTCTCAAAACCTATCCCTTCAGTTAATCTTCTGTATGATCCAAATGAAAAACCAGGACCAGCTAGAATCCGATACCTTCCATTGTTAATAAAAACATAGGAAAGAAAAATGGATCCTGACCTAATAGACACCTCATTGTCAGGGTTTGCGCTATCCATGTTTGAGATTCTAAAGCTTGAAGCAATATCAATGCGTCGGAACAGTTCAAAATTAAGTCCTACTTCTCCGTTGTAACCGTTGCGGTTGAGGTGGTTAATGTAACCAACAGACAGACTTGGCATAACTTTAACTTTCTGTGTGAAGCAAAGTACTGGAACTAAGAGAAGCAAAAGGATGAGAAGGCTTTTAATATTTTTCATGCCTTAAAATTAAAAGGTATGAAATTATTCTCCTAAGAATTGGAGCTTTAGAGAAGTCGTGTATTGGACGAAAGGACTGAAGTATAAAAGGATGTAAAAGTTTCGCTTTGAAACCTTTACACCCTTAAACTTTTTAATTTCCTTTCAAAACCTCTCTCGAAATCACCAATTTCTGAATTTCAGAAGTACCTTCTCCAATCGTACAAAGTTTTGAGTCGCGATAGAATTTTTCTACCGGAAAATCTTTAGTATAGCCATAGCCACCATGAATTTGTATGGCATCTGTAGAAACTTCCACACAAGTTTCTGAAGCGAAATACTTAGCCATAGCAGATAACTTAGTGACCTTTTCATTTCTGTTTTTAAGATCACCAGCATTACGGGTCAATAGTTCAGCAGCTTCAATTTTTGTAGCCATATCTGCTAATTTAAAGCTGATCCCCTGGAAGGAGGAAATAGGCTTCCCAAACTGATGTCTTTCTTTTGAATACTTTACGGATGCTTCATAAGCTCCTTTTGCGATCCCTAAAGACAAGGCAGCAATTGATATACGACCGCCGTCTAATATTTTCATAGACTGGATGAAACCTTCGCCTTCCTTACCCAGCATTTGGCTTTTGTGCAGGCGGCAATTGTCAAAAATCATTTCTGCTGTTTCTGAAGCGCGCATGCCTAGCTTATTTTCTTTTTTACCGGCACTGAAACCTGGAGTACCTCTCTCAACGACAAATGCTGTCATACCATGGCTATCTAATAGTTCACCAGTACGCACAATGACCACCGCAGCATTACCAGATTTACCATGAGTGATCCAGTTTTTAGCACCATTGATCACATAATAGTCACCATCTTTTTCAGCTACTGTTTTCATTCGACCGGCGTCACTACCAGTATTGGGCTCCGTTAAGCCCCATGCTCCCAACCATTCTCCTGAAGCTAACTTAGGAAGGTACTTTTGTTTTTGTTCTTCATTGCCAAACATTAGGATGTGGTTGGTACAAAGAGAATTGTGAGCAGCCAATGAAAGACCAATTGAACCGCAAACTTTGGCAATTTCTTCAATGATGGTGATGTATTCCTGATACCCCAAACCAATACCACCGTATTGTTCAGGTACCAATACTCCCATGAAACCAAATTCACCCATTTTATGGAAAAGGTCTACCGGAAAGTGTTGAGCTTCATCCCATTCCATCACATATGGACGGACGTAGGTTTCAGCAAAATCCCTCGCACTCTCTTTGATGAGTTTGAGGTTGTCAGTGCTTTGAGCAACCATATAAGTTTGTTTTTTAACGATTTGAGTTGAATCAGCCAATTTAAAATGGACTCATTCTTTTGCTATATTATTTGAATTCTGTTTCTACTTAAAAAACGATATAAACAGGGCTTGTGTTTCCTGAAATTCAGGAAATAGAAACTACTTTTCAAAATGATGAAATGAGAAAATAGTTTTGAGATTAAAGATAAAAAAAGGATGACTTTAAGACATTTTATTTGGTAAAAATGCTTAAACCTTAACTTATCTTCTACTTGAAGCGGTAGTCTTTGGAGCCCAACCAAATGCATTGATCATTTTATAATAGATATCTGTATTTTCATAAATTCCGGAGAAAAGATCTGCATGAGGTCCATGAGCAAATACAGGTACAAGAGATGCCGTATGTTTATTAGTAGAGAATTTATATTTCAAATGGCCTGGTCTGGAATGCTTAGTGATACACATGCCACCACATTCATGATCTGCAGTAACAATGACCAGAGTGTTTTCATTTTTCTTAGCATATTCCAAAGCGACTTCAACTGCTCTATCAAAGTCCAATACTTCTTGTGTCATCCAGTTTCCATCATTGGAGTGACCACCCCAATCTATTTGAGAACCTTCAACCATCAAAAAGAAGCCTTTTTCACTTCTTTTTTCAAGAAAAGACAAGGCCTGTTTGGTTGCAAAAGAAAGATAGGTACGACCCGCAGTAACAGGTAATGCATGTTGGTCGCCAGTAAAATAAGCGAAGTTCCTTCTTGTATCAGCTACTGTTTCTTCCAATTCACTGATTGAGTAATCAGTAACGATATAACCTTTATCGATTAATTCTCTGTATAGGTTTCTATCATCGCCATTTCTCCGGTCAAAATATTTTTTTCCACCCCCTACAAAATAATCAATATCGGTTTTTAGAAAATCCGCAGCGATGTTTTCGTAAAATCCTCTATTGGGTTGGTGAGCGATAAAAGCGGCTGGTGTTGCATGTACAATAGAAGAAGTTGCAATTAAACCAGTGGCTAATCCTTTTTTTTCTGCTTGCTCTAAAATGGTTTCTACTGGAATAGAATCTTTGTCCATTCCGATTGCTCCATTAAAAGTTTTTACACCAGTTGAAAAAGCTGTACCACCTGCGGCAGAATCGGTAACCAAATTATCATAGGAATAGGGTTTGTGTAAGCCGGTATTACTAAAACCCTCAAGAGCAAGTGGTCTGTTTTTTGTAAATGCAGCAGCAGAGATTTGTGTAAGCCCCATGCCGTCTCCAATTAATAAAATAACATTTTTTACAGGATTGACATCATTTATTGGAGTAACGATTTGTACTGATTGTTGGCTACTACAAGAAATTAGGAGTAGCACCAATGAAACCAATGATATAGTAGATATTCTGCTTTCGCGCATTAGCTGGATTAGTTGTAACCGAATTAGTATAAAGATGAACCGCTTACTCTAGTCGACGAGCAAGCAAACAAGTAAATTGTTAAGAGGTTTTAAGTGTATATCTGAGTCCGAAAATATTGGGTGTTTGTCTAATTAAGCACATCACAAATGTGTAATTGCACTAAATTACAAAATAAGTTTTAGAATTTTGAAATAATTGTTTGTTTCGGAATAAAATTTTGTTAACAATTAATTATTAGGGCGCAGGTGGAATTTTATTCTGTTTGATCGTAGCTTTGTATTTAGAAATTAGATGATTAAAAATGTTAAAAGACTAAGTTTTTCAGCAATTATTTCAGAAAAAAGCAACCATTTAATGAGAACAATATCCTTAATAAAGACTGTAAAAACTTATTATCACCAAATGACTGTTATGTTTCACTCTCAAAATCAACAAATGGTTTTGCGCTTGGGTTTAATTGCCATACTAATTATTGCTATAGCTTTACCCGTTTATTCGCAAAACACCACATCAAACTCACCGGAAAGTATCTTTCAATACCTTCAGGATCAAGCAAATGAAGTTTTGGAAGTTGAGCTAGCCTTTGATATGGCTTATTTACTGGACAATAGAAGACAGGAAGAGAAAGCAGATGCTGTTTTAACATTTAAAGGCCAAGACAAGCAGCCACAGAAACTAAATTTAGGCGTACAGCTAAGAGGTAAATTTAGAAGACAAGTTTGTGGTTTTCCTCCTTTAATGCTTAAGTTCAAAAAGAAAGAACTAAAAGCAATGGGCTTGAATGATCATAATGACATTAAGCTGGTAACTCATTGCCTGGAAGATAGATTTGCTGGAAATACCAATGTTTTTAAAGAATACCTGGCCTATCAATTGTTCAATGAGGTGACTGATGCAAGCTTTAAGGTACAGTTAGTTAGAATCACCTATGTAGATACTGAAAAGAACTATATGAAAACCAAAAGATGGGGTTTCATTATAGAAGATACGGATGAAATGGCAGAGAGATTAGGCGGTACCGAATGTGAAAATTGTCTCGCAATGAGTCTTGATTCTCTCAATCACAGCAATGAAAACCTGATAAGCCTATTTCAGTACATGTTGGGTAATGAAGATTGGAGTTCCATCATGGTAAGAAATATTAAGATTGTAGATCTTCCAAATGATGAAAAAAAGATAGTTCCTTACGATTTTGATTTTTCAGGTTTTGTTAATGCCAGCTATGCACTACCCAATTCTGACTTTGGCCTGACGGCTGTAGTTGATAGAGTATTTCAAGGATACCAAGTATCAGATGAGACATTTTGGGAAAATATACAATTGCTGCAATCTAAACAGAAACGCTTTGTAGAAATCATTAAGGACTTCAAGTTATTAGATGGCCCATCTAAAAAACAAGTCATTGCTTATCTTGATACTTTTTTCGAATCGATTGCCGATGTTGAAATGAATAAACCTGAATCAATTTTTGATCAAATGCGTGCCAAAGGAGGCGACTTCACAGGAGCTGCTGGCAGGCTAATTGATATGACTAATGGTGAACAGTAGAAAAAAGAAATAAAAATGTGGGCACGCCCGCATTTTTATTTCTTTTTTCTACTGTTCTTTTGTTCTGCAGGATTCTGCTGTGGTTCATATAATTTTACTTTCTCGACCTCTTCTGGCCTGTATTGTTGCTCAACAAAATTTCCGGGGAAATCATGTGGGTATTTATAACCTTTTCCATAATTCAGTTCTTTCATCAATTGTGTGGGAGCATTTCTTAGGTGAAGGGGTACTGGCAAATTGCCTGTTTGTTTGACCAAAGCCTGTGCTTTATTAATAGCCAGGTAAGCGGAGTTGCTTTTTGGAGATGTTGCCAGATAAATTGTTGCCTGTGAAAGGATGATTCGACTTTCTGGCCAGCCAACAGCCTGAGCAGCCTGGAAGGCAGTTGTAGCCATTAATAGTGCATTTGGATTTGCCAGACCAATATCCTCGGATGCAGCTATCATCAATCTACGAGCTATGAATTTTACATCCTCTCCACCTTCTATCATTCTCGCCAACCAATAAACGGCAGCATCTGGATCACTCCCTCTAATGGATTTGATAAAAGCGGAAGCCATGTCATAATGCTGCTCACCCCCTTTATCGTAAGCAAGTAAATTGGCCTGAGCTGCTTGATGTATGCTTGCATTGTCTATTATGATTTTCCCTTCATTTTCATTCAAAGAGCTTACCAATTCCAAAATATTATACATCTTGCGTGCATCTCCGCTAGAGTAGAGTAGAAGTGCATCGTATTCCTTTATTTCAATATCCTTCTTTTTTAAATATTCATCCTCAGTCAAAGCTTTGTCTATTAGAGCAATTAATTCCTCTTTGGACAAGGGGTTTAAAATATAGATTTGACTTCTGGACCTAAGAGCTGGTATCACCTCAAAAGAGGGGTTTTCAGTAGTGGCACCTATTAAGGTTACTATTCCTTTTTCGACAGCATTGAGTAGAGAATCTTGTTGGGATTTGCTAAAGCGATGGATTTCATCAATGAATAAAATAGGATTGGGACGGTCAAAAAAACGTTGAGATTCAGCCTTTTTGATGGTTTCTCTTACATCTTTAACCCCAGAATTGATAGCACTCAAAATATAAAAGGGTCTGGATAGTTCATTGGCTATAATTTGCGCAAGGGTGGTTTTTCCTACACCTGGAGGACCCCAAAGAATCAAAGAAGGAAGGTGCCCAGAGGCAAAAGCTTTTTTAAGAATACTGTTCTCACCAAGTAGATGCGTCTGACCAACGTATTCTTCTAGTTTTTTGGGGCGCATTCTTTCTGCTAATGGTTGCATAGTCAAATTGAGGATTATTTTCTGAAAATTTTCCTTGTCTAAAAGGACGATTTTGAATGTTTTTGCTTATAAATATCTATAAAAAAAACTATCTTTGGCATAGGATTATGAGAACTACATTTCCTTCCTCATTGATTCAATAGCAGTGTACCAATTCATGTATTTGAGTAAATACTGTGCTTACTTCACTACAGTTTTAGTTCATTAAACTACAACTTTCAGGAGCTTAGGGGCTAAGCCTTCGGGTTATATTATTTAATGAGAAAACTATCAAAACTATGTTGTCAGGATTTTCAACCTATCCTAAGACTACCAGTAGAGGTACGCATAATGGCTTGGAAGCTTTTTATCAAAATAATCAGCTAAGTCCACAATGGTTTACAATAAACCCTCAACGTTTTACTACTATTGTCGGTAAATATGGTACTCGTATTGTATTTCCACCCTTCGCATTAACTACTGATGAAGGCCAGGCGGTGACAGGAACCGTTCAGTTAGCTTTATTTGAGTTGGTTAATAAAAGCGATATGATTTTAGCCAAAACTTATAGTAGCTCTGAAGACAATGCTTTAGAGGTAGCTGGTCAGATCTATCTGCAAGCTTATCAGGATGGTATGTCTTTACGATTGAGTAAACCTACTCCAATAGAAATGCCTTTGTGGCACGATGTAACCAATCCTTTAGCCTTACGGCTGTATGGTTCAAGCTATTCTAGCACTTATACAGTAGTTGAGCAAGCTTCATTCGAATGGAAGATGATTGACAAAAGAAGGGTGAAACTTAAGAAGCAAGGAGATCAAAAATACCTACACTTCTTCTTATTGGATTTTGATTGGGTGTGTTGTGCACAAGCGATACAAAAAAAGGGAAATGGCCTTATGGTAAGTGCCAAATATGTTCATGCATTGGAAGAATTAGATTCCAAAATAGCCCTACTTTCATTTAATAATTCGAATGGAATAGTAAGAATGCATTCTTCAGCCAATCGTTTTAGCCGATTCAATATACCCACTAAGCAAAGTGCAACTGTTATGATTATAGGCAGCTTAGGTCATCGATTGTTTGCAGGAACTACTCATATTGAAAAATTAAACAAAGAAGTGATCAGAACCCACTTGAAAGAAGTCAATGAAAATGAGATATTGGCCATGATTTACAGCTTATAATTTATTCATGGATATCCATACTTATTTTACTCAATTAGATCAGTCTTATTCCAAACATGCCAATGAGGAAGATGCCTTTTTTATGGCCAAGTACCTGAAAAACCATTTCTCTTTTTATGGACTCAAAAGACCTTTGCGCTATGAAATCTCAAAAGCTCACATTGAAACCCACGGAATGCCTGAAGGTGAGGAGCTGGTACAATTGTGTCATTTGTGTTTTGAAGCAGAAAAAAGAGAACTTCAATACTTTGTAAATGATTTGGTACGGCCTTTAGTGAAAAAATTAGATCCTTCCTTCATGTCTACTATTCATGAACTCATCCCTAAAAAATCATGGTGGGATACCATTGATTTTCTATCACCTAAATTAGCTGGACCACTCGTAAAAAACGATGCAGATCTGTTAAAAGAATGGACTTCCAGATGGATACATTCTGATAATTTTTGGTATCAGCGTTCTGCCATCTTGCTACAACTTGACTACAAACAAGCGACAGACAAAGATTTATTGTATCAATTGATATTACAGAAAGCAGATTCAAAGGAGTTTTTTGTACAAAAAGCAGGAGGATGGGCGTTGAGAAATTATACCAGAATAGATGCAAAGTCTGTCATTGATTTTGTCAACAACAACGAATTGCCAAAGTTAACTGCACGAGAAGGCTTGAAGTGGCTGAAGAATAAGGGATTGTTGGATTAACGATCAGCGGGTGCGAAACGAACGCATTGCATAAATTGTCAGTTATAGCTTGTATTTGATCATTTATCCCTACCAAAATGTAAATTTTACCCCCTCAAGGATTGTACGTAAGTCGATAATTTGACCATCGAATTATTCAATACATTATTCTTATAATTTATGAAAAAGAGGTATGTATTCCGGTCAATTACGGTATTTGCAATGTGTTTATTAGTTCAATTAGTGATGGGGCAAAAAAATAAAGATTCCTACATAACCGTAGAAAATGGGCAGTTTATTAAAGATAATAAGCCCTTTTATTTTTTAGGCACTAATTTGTGGTATGGCTTGTATTTAGGGGCGGGACTGAAGGAAGATGACAAAAACAGACTCACCAAAGAATTAGATCAACTTCAAGATTTAGGCATTACCAACCTTAGAGTGATGGTGGGTTTTGAAGGCCCAAACACAGAACCCTGGCGTGTACAACCAGCAGTACAGGAAATTCCCGGAGAATACAATGAAGAATTACTTAAAGGCTTGGATCATCTAATGGTAGAAGTAGGAAAAAGAAATATGACAGTCGTCTTATGTCTCAACAATTTCTTTCATTGGTCGGGTGGTATGGCACAATATGTATCATGGGCAACAGGTACTCCCATTCCTTACCCGGACGATAATCCTTACAATTGGGATGATTTTCAATCTTATTCGGCTAGGTTTTATTCTAATCGCAAAGCACAAAGACTTTTTAACCAATTTGTCAAAAAAATAGTTAAGCGTAAGAATTCAATCAATGGATTAAGGTATAAAGATCATACTCAAGTTCTATCTTGGCAGCTAGCTAATGAACCCAGAGGGTATACCAATATAGATGCGTACTTAATTTGGGTAAAAAAGATGACTGCTTTTCTTCAAAAGAAAGATAAAAACCACTTGGTGTCTTTAGGTGGAGAAGGAACAACTTCTACGGAATATGCCGGCACCAAATTTGAAGAAGTAGCCGCTTTAGAAAACCTTGACTACTTAACGGCTCATTTGTGGATTGAAAACTGGAGCTGGTACGACCCCAAACAACCCAAAGAGACTTATAGTAAAGCGGTAGAAAAGGCTGCACAATACATTGATTATCATGTCAAAAAAGCAAAGGAGCTGAATAAGCCTATTGTATTTGAAGAGTTTGGAATTTCAAGAGATAATTTTGATCACCATCCAGAGGGAACAACTGAATACAGGGACCTTTATTATGAATTTATTTTTAAGAAATTTTATGATTATGCAGAAAAAGGAGGAATGCTTGGTGGATCTAATTTCTGGTCATGGTCAGGAGAAGGAATACCTTCCAGTCCAGGGGGCACTTGGAAGATGGGAGATACCTTAACTGGCGATCCTCCACACGAAAATCAAGGCTGGTATTCTATTTATAATAAGGATAAGTCAACCCTAAAAATTATTAAGACCTATTCACAGATGTTTAATCAATTGAATATATTAAAAACAGTTGTTTTAAAAGACTAATTTTTCGTCAAGTAAGTAAAATCTATTAAACACAGTTTGCCGCGCTGGCGATGAGGCAATTTGTGT
>JBCBCD010000152.1:0-10476 GCA_038530915.1 Bacteroidota bacterium | reverse complement strand
AAAAGGCCAGCTTTATGTCCCAATACCTGTACCAATTGATCCAAATGATCAACTTCAGTAAGTACATTTTGGGTTTCGTCATAATTCAAAGCTGCCAAGGCTGAATTAAACTTATCTTCCGCTAGTTCATACTCTCCTAGAGCAGTATAGCATTCGCCCATTAAATCTAATATGGCTGCAGATTCACTATTGATAGGACCAAAAATTTGATAAGAGATTTTTAGTGCATTCATAAGAGGGCCAATTGCCTCTTGTGGCTGCCCCATTTTCTTCAGACTTGATGCTTTTTGTAAAAGGACATGTGCATAATAATCACTCATCACACCCACTTCTGTACCATAAATAGCTATGGCATCATTGAAATATTGTAAAGCCTTATCATATTTACCTAAAAGATCATAAGCCACACCAATATTGTCATAGTCATCTGCTATGGCTAAATCATCTCCTCTTTTTCTATCCAATGCTAATGCTCTCTCAAAATATTCTAAAGCCAAATTAGCATCCTCCTTACCCAAATAGGTGTTCCCTATATTGTAATAAAGCGGTGCAAAGACACCATCTCCTTCTTCAAAAAGATCATAGTATAAATCCTGTACTTTTAACCAGTAAATGATTGACTTTTCATAATTACCAAGGGAGGACAAGGTAGATGCAAGTTCTCCAATAGAATTAGCATAGTCACGACTCTTTACATCATTTAATGCTTCATAAATTTTGATGGATTGTTGGAGTGACTGCTGACTCTTTTTGAGTTGATAGACATACCCTTGAGCAGTTCCTAAGGCTCTTAAAGTCTTGGCATTAAATGAAGATTGCTCACCAAATGCGCGTTTACCTAGTTCTACAGCTTCTTCCAACTGAGAGATAGCATCGTAATACAAACCTTCATAAATAAGCGAATCCCCATTCTTATAGTATTGAACAGCCAGCACCGAATCGGACTGTGCACTTAGGTAAGATATACAGAAAGACAATAGGAGTAACAGAAAATGTTCTCTCATTCTCAAATTTAGGTTTCGCATTTAGGGTAACACTGTAATAATGATACTAATGTAATCATTCCTATTGAAAATAATATATAATATTGTTTATTTTCACCTTGCACAGCAAGCGGAATAATATTCTCTCATAATGAATTTTAAGGTATTTTATTATTTTTCTTTAAAATCCTAATTAAAAGTACTTACTTCCTGCAACTGAGAAACACTTCTATATGAAAATAGTCAAAGCGAGTAAATGTAAAATGCGCTATGTACCAGAAGATTTAATGGCTGCAGTAAAAGATGGGGGTATCAATTCTTTTAAATCCATCAATGCAGTAATTGAAGATCTGTGCATGTGCATGTATTTTGAAAATGTCGTTTTTCGATTCGTTTTGGACCAGGGTGGTAACCGCATCAAAGCCGAAGAAGTATTCGAAGAAGGACTTATTAAACTGGGTGAGTTATTGCGTAAAGGCCAATATAAAGGGGGCAAAATTGAAGCTTTTGCCATCCAAATCTGTAAAAATATCTGGTTGAATATGCGCAGAAAAAAAGATGAACAATTAGATCTTACGGATGATCTCAGCACCATGGATAGAGTTGATTACCAAACTCCTGAATACCATTTGGCTGAGAAAGAAAAATCAAACGTCTTGCAGTCGATCCTGCAAAGCTGTTTGGACGAATCATGTCGTAAGATGATGCAAATGAAATTCATTGAAGGTCAGCGTCATGAGTACATTGCTCAGGAGATGGGACTTTCTAATGCCAACAGCTCTAAAGAGAAACTCAACCGATGTAAAAAAGGTGCGCTCAAATGCATTCAACAGCGCGATGACTTTATGGATTTACTTAAATCAGTAGACTTCTACTTTAACAGGACTAAGGCTTATGGCAAATAATGAATACATAGATAAAATCGATGAGTACTTGGATGGAGAACTCAACGATCAGGAAAAAAACGCTTTTGAAAAGGAGTTGGAAAAAGATGCTACGCTCGAACAAGAGCTTAGGGCCAACTTATTGCTTAGAGAAGTGATAGAACATGGCTATAAAGAAGAAATGCGTACCAATATTAGAAAATGGAGACAGGAATCAAATGAAAGTAATCAGACTGGTTCCACTCGCATTCGTCCTCTTTTTGTAAGAATAGCTGCAGCAGCTAGTGTTTTATTGGTAGCAGGAATGTTAGTTTTTAATATCATCTTACCACAATATTCCAATAGTAATATAGCTACTGCCTACTATGAGCCAGTAGGTGATTTAGCTGGCGGATCAAGATCGACCACAGATGGAGATGTACTTGATGAAGCCATCGCTGCTTTTGAAAATGGAGATTATGCAAATGCCATTACTGGCTTCCAAAATTTCCCCAATAATGATCAGGCTCTTTACGGTTTGGCTCATACTTATTACCTCACGGAAAGGTACAATGAAGCGGCCCAAACATTCGACCAGTTAATTGACAAAGCCAATATTGAATATATAGAACAAGCCCAATTTTATAAAGTACTGAGTATGTTGAAAGCCGAACAGGTCAATGACGAATTCAATACTCTTTTGGATCAAATCATTGCTGAAAATGGCTTTTATGCAGATGAAGCAAGGAATATTAAGAAGAAATTAAAGTCTTTTTGGAGAAATTTTTAATCACCATGGAGTCAAAAGAGTTACTTAGAGTACTCTATGCGACTCTTTTGACTCCATTATGGATTAATAGACTTTATTCTAAATAATTTTGTATGGCCCAATAAGCGTCTTTTAAATCAATACTGCGTCTTGTCCTCGCCTTAATAGCTAAGGCTATTAGGCTCCGGGCTTTCCTTGTCTTGATTCAAAATCCATCTTTTTGTGCTCATAAAACTATTTTAGAATAAAGTCTAATGTCTTTCCAGTGCTTTAATCATTTTCTGTAATTTCTTTTTTGCAAAGAAAATCCTGCTTTTCACTGTCCCAATGGGAACGCCCAGTTCATCCGCTATTTCATCATATTTGTAACCGTCTATGCATCGCAAAACAAAGGCGACCTTGAAGTCAGGTGGCAATTTATCTACCAGTTTCATCACCTCTTCATATGCCAAAGAAGACTCTCCCTCATTATTTGTTGCATGCTCTCCATGAGATAGGAAAAAGTTATTGGATGTCCTGTCATGAAAAAGGTTGCGTCTGACTTTTTTTCTATACCCATTGATGAAGAGATTACGCATAATGGTAATGGACCAGGCTTTAAAGTTGGTACCAGGGTTGTATTTATCTGCATTGGTAATAATTCTCAAAGCAGTATCCTGGTATAAATCGTTAGCATCTACTTTGTTGCCCGTTAACTTCAAAGAGAAATCTTTCAATAACTGTGACGTGCCATTTAAATGCTCGAGGACTTGGGTCTGAATTGAATAAATCATTGACTATGGAATTTTAGTAGAGGCTGTCTCACTCTACGAGTTCGCCAGCCTCTAAAAGAAACTTACTTTTATTTAAACCATTTGTATAAAATTGGTACTACCAACAAAGTCAAAAAGGTAGATGAAATCATTCCTCCGATAATAGTAATTCCCAAAGGAGACCATAAAGTAGAGGATTGTATCGTCAAAGGCACTAACCCTAGAATTGTCGTTATTGAAGTCAAGATGATTGGAGTAAATCTTCTTTCACTCCCTACCCTAATAGCTTCCAACAATTCCATACCTTCTCTTCTCAGTTGATTAATATAGTCTACCATTATGATGGAATTATTGACGACTATCCCTATCAGGCTGATTAAACCAACGAATGCAAAAAAGGAAAATGACCAACCAGAAAGATACAAACCGATGAAAGAACCAGTTATAGCCAATGGCATTGATGAAAAAACAATCAATGGTTGAGTAATGGATCTAAACTGAAGGACCAGTACAGCGAATATTCCAACCATAGCCAGTATTAAAATGAGTCCTAAACTTCCAAAAGTAGATTGTTGTTCTTCATATTCACCAGCGATGTAATAACTGTATCCTTCCGGTAAACTATCTTCATCTAATAATTCTATGATGCTTTGTGTCATCGGAACGGTTGCATCAGAGTCAATAACATCAGCTCTTACAGAAGCATGTTTGTTCAGATTGAAGTGAAGTATTTCAGAACTACCACTTTTGAAGGACAAATCAGCCACTTGTCTCAGTGGTACTTGCGCTCCTGTAGAAGTAGTAAAATATACCTTCGCCAAATCATCAATGCTTGGGTTTTCGTCGAAGGGAATTCTGACTGTCATAGGGTATTCTTCTCCATCTTCCAAAGAAGTTTCATCAAAACGCAACCCATTCAAACTAGCTCTAACCGTTTGATCAAACTCCAGATAAGATAAACCGATAAGATTTGCCTTTTCTTTGTTTAAGTTGACCTTAAGTTCTGTTTTGTCCACCCTCAGTGGATTGTTCACGTTAATGACTCCTGGCACAGTCTTAAGCAATTGTTCCAAATCATAGGCCAAGCTTTTCAAGGTATCAGGATCTTCACCCATGATGCGAATCTCTATTGGAGCTTCAACCGGAGCACCATTTTTTAATTCTTTAAAGGTTATATCAGCAGCAGGATAAGTCTCAAACTCTTCTCTCAGCTGAGCTAAGGAAGCATAGAAACTTTCTGGATCCCATTCCTTAAAGTTGACCATCACCTGCCCATGTGTCTTGCGATAATTCTTCGGAATCCTATTGTAGTAAACCTGTGGATTACCATGCCCTATATTCGCCGTATAATCTTTTACAAAAGAGGTTGTATCGAGTACAGACTCAATAAATGCAACCGCTTTGTCCGTTTCTTCTAAAGAACTTCCGTAAGGAGTTTCTACCTCTACCAATAACATGGGCTTATCTGCTGTAGGGAAAAAACTTACCCCTATGCTTGGAAATAAGCTTACACTAAAAAATAGTAATCCAATAGCTCCTACTAATACGATCCATCCTCTCCGTAAGGCAAACCTTAAACTTGGACGGTATAACTTTTCAATCAACCAATCCAGAGCTCTGTTGACTATGCTTTTCTTTTTATTAGCATTATATTTCAACAACCAACTCGCTAATAATGGCGAAAGGGTCAAAGCCAAAATCAATGAAATGACTAAGGTAAAAATCACAGTCAATGGCAAAGACCTCAAAAACTCTCCAGCTCCCTCTCCCAATTGTGTAAGTGGGAAGAAAGATAAAAGTGTAGTTACAGTAGAGCTTATAATAGCCAATCCTACTTCTCCTGCTCCTTTTGCCGCCGCTTCTTTTGAACTGTAGCCTTCTTTTAAAAAACGAGCAATATTTTCTAAGACAACGATTCCATTATCTACCAGAAGCCCTAATGCTATTACTAAGGATGCAATAGATATTTGCTGTAAACCATAGCCGGCTCCATTAAGCATGGCTAAAGAAATAATCACAATCAATGGAATCAAAGTGATGATAATGCTGGCTGCTCTCCATCCCAAAAAGATGAAAATGATCACCCCTACCAAGACAACTCCCTGTAATAAGTTCATGAAGAAATCGTTGATTCTACTGGCTACATAAGGTGCTTGCTCAAATGCGGTGACCAATTCAACACCAGCAGGTATATTTTCTTCAAACTCATTTGCTGTGGCATTTATATTCTCTGCTACTTGCAAAATATTGTAGTTCTTCTCTAATTTTACCGATACAAAGACAGCCCTATCCTTCATGTATCTGGCTTTCCATCTTATGTCTTCATAATTCATATGAACATCTGCAATGTCTTTTAAATACACCAGGTTCCCATTGGCAGAAGAGACCACTGTATTCTTGATGTCATCCAACGTTTCAAAACTTCCCGTAGTCTTAATACTAAAGTTTTTATTGCCTGCTTTTACTTCACCACCTGGTACATTGGCATTGTTTTGTTGCAAAATTCCCAACACCTGCGACAAAGGAATATTTTGGCTGGCCATTCGCTGAAAATCAAGAGAAATTCTAATTTCTTCTTCGGGATAAGCCTCTATATCAGCTTTTTTCACTCCGTCTATGCTTTCCAGTTGCTCCTCAAAAGATTCAGCATAATCCAATAGCACTGAGTAAGGAACATCTTGAGCAGTCAATCCAAATAAATGGATAACATTGCGATCTTCAGGTTTGAATTGGGTGATTTCAAACAAAACAATACCACTTGGTAAATCAGGACGTACTGTATTCACTTCACGGACCAATTCGTCGTATTTATCACTTGGGTCAATTCCAAAACGGCCTTCTACTATCATCACAACCAAACCCTCTTCTACTGTAGTTCTTATCTCTTGAATATCATCCAATTCATCAATTACTTCTTCAAGTGGATCGACAATCAATTCTTCCATGTCTTCCGGACTAGTACCCGGATAAACAATTACCATATTGTAAATGGGTAAATTCAATTTGGGGTCCTCTGACCTAGGCATGGACATAAAGGACAATACACCGACCGCTACTGCCAAAGCAACCAAAACGAGGAAGAAGGCAGCATTTCTAATAGCCCAATTCGGTAAATTCATAGCTGCTTATTTTTGAGTTTGTGAAAGAGTTTGTTTGTTAATGACGCTAATGCTATCTCCATCATTGAGATAAGAAGCACCAGCAGTTATGATCCAGCTTCCTGATTCCAACTGATCCGTAGTCACTGTAAAAAAGGTATCTCCTATCATACCAGGTTGCAATACTTTCTTGTAGGCTTTATCAAAAGATTCATTTGGCAGAAATACATGTACTTTTTTCTCACTTCCTTCTACTAAAGCTTCCATTGGAACCGGAAAGTATTCTGCCTGCTTGCTTGGATAGATTTTCACTTTTCCAATAAAGCCATTCTTAAGTGTGAGCTTGCTATTCTGCTCTAGCGTAAGTTCAATGTTAAATACTCCTGTACGTGGGTCTGCTTGTTCAGCTATTTCAGAGACATAAGCAGGTATTAACATTCCAGGAAATGCATCTAAGCTTACTTCAGCCACATCTCTTAGTCTCAGTTTGATGACATCTTTATCCGCTACACCTAAACTAAGTACATAAGCTTCTTTTGAATCAGCAGCAATCTCATAGATGGGAGTTCCCGGGTTTACCAGTTCATTTGCTTCTGTAGTTTTTAGCAAGATGCGTCCACTTGTAGGGGCTATTATTTTTGCATAGGACTGATTGAATTGAGCGATTTCTAAATCCGCTTCTGCCAATTCTAATACGGTTGTTAAATCTTGTACTTGTTCGAGGGTAGCAGCCGATTCTTCGTACAACTTTTTCACCCTTTCCAAGTCTCTTTTTGCTTTATCAACCCCCTGATTGGCTTTGATGACTTGTGCATCAATTTCTGTTGTTTTCAGCTTTGCCATCAATTGTCCTTTCTTGACATACTGTCCTTCTTTGAAGTAAACTCTATCTACAATTCCACCTATTTTAAAAGAAAGATTGAGTTGAGTCTGAGATGTAACCATTCCACTTCCTTCAATAGGTAAAGGATTTTTGGCTGGATACAGCTGCTCTATTTCAACAGCTTGTATTTTTGATGTTTTATTGTCTTCTATTTGTTGACCAGGATATACTTTTTTACAGGCCTGTATTAGAGCAACTAATACAACAAGGCTAACAATCCACTTTAGATTTTTCATTTTTTAAATTTTTATTGCAAAAGGTTATTGGAAGTCACTTATAACCTTATCACCTAATAATCTTATCCACTAGTTAGCAATCGCACTTTCAAGTGCAGACTGGCGAATTAATACATCAAATTGACTAATTGATACTGCGATTCTTGAGTTGGTAACTTTATTTCTGGCATCCAGGTATTCGATGAGTATGGCTTGATCGGCTTTGTATTTCTTTTGTATGATGTCAAAACTTCTCTCTGCACTAATCAGGGAAGCTTCTTCAGCTTTTAGTTTTTGTTGAGCAGTCTGCAAAGCAAACCACGCGTCTCTTACTTGTAGTTCTATTTGTTGTTGTGCCATGGCAAGATCTTGTTGCAATTCCATGGTATTGATCTGAGCTTGTTCTATGCGGTTTTTATTGATTTTGTTGTCAAAGATTTTCCAGCTGAATCCAAGTCCTACTGTTCCGTATGCTTGTTCAGTCAGATCAAATCCAAACCCCTGAAAACCCAAATTGGCTTGTGCACCCAGAGTAGGTTGATTGGCTTTTGATTGTAACTTTTCTACCCAAAGATTCGCATCTATGCCCTGTCTGATTTGCTTCAATTCAGGTCTTTGATTAAAAGCAGTTTCCAACATGACCTTAGTAGTCATAGCAACCGTTTGCGAATCAAAAGCTTTTGTTTCTTCGATAATTTCTGAATCCAAAGGCTTGTTGAGAAGCAAATTGAAAAAAGACTGAGCCAAATAGCGATCCTGAAAAGCAGCTCTTCTTTGGCTTTCCAACAACTGTAATTCATATTTTACAGAGTAAACAACATCTTCAGTTGCCTTCTCAAACTGGACCAATTTTTCATTGACTCTCAACAATTCTTCAAGTACCAATTGAGTGCTATCATAAATAGCTAGTACAGCAGAGGTTTTCAAATAGTTGTAATACGTTTCCTTTATCTGCTGCTTAAGGTTCAATTTCACAACATTCATTTTCTCCTCTTCCACCCCTATCAATTGCTCCTGTATCTTTTGATTGTAATAGATAGAAGGATTGATAATGGGTTGGTTGATCACAAATCGGGTGTCGTGAAAATTGTTGGGAAGAAACTGTTCGTTGACATTTTCCAAGTTAGTGGGAAAATTGTCGGCTCCTGATAGATCATTAAGTGTGCCATGGATAGGATTAAACAAATCTCCTATCGGGAATGCGATATCCCTTCCTCCTACTGCCAATAAATAGTCAGATTTTAAATCGATTGTGGGTCTAAACTGACGATTGGCTTCCACTGCCTTTAACTGTTGTTTTTGGATGGCTAAGCGACTTTTGACAACTTCAAGATTTTGACTCAGACCTTCCTCTACATATGCATCTAGTACTTTTCCTTGTCCCTTTACACTGTTCAGAAAAATAACGCTAACGAGCAGTGTAACTAAAAAAGGGAGATACTTTTTCATCTCGAATGATTTATTAATGAATGAATGATTGCGATTCTTGTATACAAATAACTAATGTTTAATGCCTGTTGTAAAGTCAATAAGGATGAACAGTAGTTTTTGAGGGTTAAACCGTTGATTTCAGGGATTGAAAAAATTAAACCCTTACTAAACACTGTTCATTTATAGTTTAAAAAAATTTTCCTTTAAGTTAACATAGTAATAGTGTATCAATGTGAGTCTATCATGACAGCATCAAGCAACATATCATGAGTACGCCTCATCAGACTCTCTAAGCCTTCAGCCTCAATAACATCTATCCTACCTTTGGTCTTAAGCGCTACCATACCATGTACATTTGACCAAAACATCAAAGAAAGGGCTTTTACATCTTTGTATTTGAAGTATCCCTTCTCAATACATTCTTCAACGGTCTGTTCTAAAATACAATATGCTTTTTTACCTGTGCTCCATTCTTTTATCTCCTCTAATGCATTCATTGGAGCATCCATAATGAACATTAAGTCATAATATTCAGGGTTCTGTAGCGCAAAAAAAACATAAGTTTCGCCTATTTTTCTAAGACGTTCAATTGGATGTTGTATATCCAACAATGGTTTCATATAGTTAAGCATATGAACAAAGGCAACTTCCTGTACTTCGTAAAACAGCTCATCCTTGTTTTTAAAATACAAATACAAGGTACCTACACTATATTCTATGCTACTGGCTATTTTCCGCATGGAAGTCTTTTCATAGCCTTCAGCCAAGAACATACGAGTTGCTTCCTTGAGAATTAATTTTCTCAACTCTTCTCTTTCCCTGTCTTTTCTTTCTTTGCTACCCATTGATCTATTTTCATTAAATAAACACTGTTCAGTAAACTCCTAAAAGAAGGAAAAGTTTCTAAACGATCAATTTTTTCTCAAAAAAAATGAAATTAATAAAGGTAAGTGACCTTTGCAGAACGCCTCAATGCCACAGTTTATCTCACAAAACGTCCTTCTCTGACACCAAATTTTTCTTCTACTCTATGTTTGGTGTATCCATCAGCTACCATGATCATATAATCGTTGGCAGCCAGTTGTAAATCATTGGAAGGGTTTTTGAGCAATTCAAAACCTGAGCCTATTTTTCTACAAAGTCCAATTAAAACGACATTATAATCGCGTTTTAACTCAACAAAAGCGTCAAAATATGAGCGACCTACATAGTCATTATCAGCTTTCAACTCTAGTTCAAAAATATCAAAGGATTCATTATCTGTAGCAGTAGTCATCAAGTCTTCGGTAAACTTGGCCACATCCGGTTCGAAGACAAAACTAGCAATCAGGCGAGTACTTATTTCATGTTCTGATACAACATAAGTAGCACCAGCTGTATAGAAGGTATCTTTCAAATCGGTATTCCTAGCAGCAATAACGACATTCAGGTCTTTGTATTTTCTTCTCAGGTTGATTAGATTAACCAGAGTTTCTGAATCTT
>JBCBCD010000151.1:0-10546 GCA_038530915.1 Bacteroidota bacterium | reverse complement strand
CTAGTGAGGTGACCACTACGCTAAATACTATTTATTCCTCAACTCATTAATAATCTCCTCCTGTCTAATCACGTGCAAGGTCAACTCTTCTACCTTTTCCAATAACTTCATAGACAAACTAGCCAAACTCAATCCTTCTGCCTGCATTGCTGCACCTGAAGGCATGCCAGGTAGGTGTTTGTTTTGATCAATGAATGCTTTTACATCTGTCAATGGAGTTAAAGCATAATTAGAAGCAAATACATAATCTGCAGGTTTCAAAGAAGATCCATTCAATTTTAAATCTCCTGTTTCAGCATCGATGTGAACAGTTACTTTACCATTAGCATTCAACAAACGGGCATCGCCATTGCTGCCATTGCCACCCAATGTAATATTTCCGTTGCCTCCATCGATGTGTACCGTTTGATCCCCCTCAGCATTTTTAAGTGCGATATCCCCCTGAGATCCTGCTCCACCGGCATGGATGTTTCCCGTGCCGCCATCGATATGCACTGTAACACCACCATCAGAATGCAAAAATCGAGCGTCACCATTACTTCCGTTGCTTCCTAAAGTGATATTACCACTTCCACCATCTATGTGTACTGTTTGTTGTCCATCAATATTCTTGAGTACTACATCACCTTGAGTGCTATGTCCTCCTAAGTGTAAATTTCCAGTTTCACCATCCAAATGCCCTGTTACATTTCCATTAGCAGTTAAAAGTCTTACATCGCCATTGTGGCCAGCACCACCAAGCGTGATGTTCCCACTTCCTCCATCGATATGTACACCAGTGTCTCCATTTTCATCGGCAAGAATGACATCACCTTGCCTTCCTGCTCCACCCAATCTAATGTTTCCACTTCCACCATCAATATGTACGGTCATATTGCCTTCGTCATTCAATAAACGGATATCACCATTACTGCCTTCACCGCCCGCATGTAAATTGCCATCACCTCCATCTAAATGAATGGTCGCATCTCCATTTTCTTTGACTAAAACGACATCACCCTCTGTGCCATTACCGCCTAGCATAAGGTTTCCGGTGTTTCCAACTAAGTGGCCAGTTTTTTCACCAGCTTCATTGTGTAGAATAATTTCATTGTGATTGTTCGACATTGATATAAATTTTGTAATTATTAGACAATACCTAATAATATTACTTATTCATATCTTATGGGTAAAATGATTATTAAGGAAAAATTAAGCTTAAGTGGTTGGACAAATGATTTATGAAAATTATCAAGCAGTAAATGGAATTTTTTAAAACTCAAATGGGTTATATTATTGCAGGTCTTTCGTACCAACTTTACAATGGATATTTTATGAATCAACTTAAACAAAAACGCCTGCTTTCTTCAAAATCATTTGAGCTTCAAGAGAATAAAATTTTAGTAAAAGAACGCTACTTTCTCCAAGATAGCGAATGGGAAGCTCGTTATAGTGACTTAGGCCTAGACCTTATTAAAATCAACAATAGAGAAGGCATTAGCAATGTTTTCATTTTTGGAGGCTTATTTGTCCTTTCTGTTTTGATGATGTACAATGCATTTATTGAAGACCCTTCTTCAAAACTCCCCTGGCTTTTTGTTTTCTTTTCCTTTATGTGGGGAACAGCTTTATGGTGGACGCTTCAAAAGCAATTTGGCTCTTACTACATCCTGGATGGGGGTAGAAAAGTACTTTATTTTTTCACCAAATCTCCAAACCCTCAAGCAGTTAAAGACTTTATTGAGGAAATACAATTTAGGGTAAGAGAGCAATTGAAAGCTGAACTTACAGCCTTTGATCCCGATATGAGTTTTGAGGACCAACTCGCCAACTTAAAATATCTGAAAAATATTGAAGTGATTAGTCAGAATGAATTTGCCGAAACGAGAGAACATTTAAGAATACAACATATGATAAAGTAAAACCAGATGGAAAATACATACCTAAACAGTGCCAGAAAACAATTTGAGTATTACAAACAATTGGGTGACAAAACCTTTACCCAGTTAGATGATAAAGATCTTTTTTGGCAATACACTCCTGAAGTTAATTCCATAGCAGTTATTGTAAACCATTTGTGGGGTAATATGAAATCTCGTTGGACTGATTTTCTGACAACTGATGGGGAAAAAGAATGGCGCAACAGAGATGATGAGTTTGAAGACATTATAAAAACTAAAAGTGAATTGTTACAAAAATGGGATGAAGGATGGCAATGTCTATTCAATGCGCTTGATAGTATCAATGAAGACAACTTCAATACGACCATTTACATCAGAAACCAAGCTCACCACATTATTGAAGCTGTAAACAGGCAAATGTGTCACTATTCTTATCATGTAGGACAAATCGTATACATAGGTACTTTGGTAAAAAACAAGGAATGGAAAAGTCTTTCTGTACCTAAAGGAAAATCAAAAGAATTCAATGCTGAAAAGTTTTCCAAAGGAAAACATCGTGGGCATTTTACAGATGATTTCATGTGAAGCAATGAATAAAGTGGCCGATTGGCC
This sequence comes from Bacteroidota bacterium, assembly GCA_038530915.1. Lineage (GTDB taxonomy): Bacteria > Bacteroidota > Bacteroidia > Chitinophagales > Saprospiraceae > JANQPA01. Next base: position 8,054 of record JBCBCD010000151.1, on the reverse strand, counting down.
ACTTTATTCATTTAGGACCTTGTTCAATCCCCAATCATACTCTAAATACTCCACTTTAGCATTTTCAGCAATTTCCACGTTCGTAAATTGCTGAATGTATTCCTTTTTTCCTCCTGTAAAATCACCGCCATACCATTTAAATATTTTAGAAAGCTTTAGTTGATTGGGTTCAATTACATTTCTGCTTGGATCGTTGATGAAAGCTGTAGCTGCCTGATTCAATTGCTCATCTAGTTTTTCGGCAGTAAAAGCTTCATTCAATAATTTGGGACAGGAGATAGAAGCACAATTGACAGCAAAGTGGATACGAGGGTCCTTGAACTTAGGTCTTAGAATGCCGTGTTCTATATTGTTAAGATCGTATTTTTGCCCTTGTATTTGGATGAATTTGATATCCCAAACCGTATTTACAAAAGGAATGCCATTTTTGATTTCTTTAATGCCTTCAACTGGGTAGTTGTCTACAATGAGTTTTACTGTAAATGCATTGTAAGCATTGATCCAATAGGCCATTCGTTCTTCTCTTGTCCAAGTCGACGGATTGGGATGATGATTACTTAACAGCTCTAAATAAGCGTTTAATCGCACAGAATCCTTCACAAAGCCTTCATAGCTCACCCAACCTTCATTATTGACATGTGCTTTTAACAAACTATCCCATTGAATATGATCGATAGCTTGTGCTTCAGTAGCATAATCCTTGACTTTACAAGCATTCATGACTAGTGCAACAGATAAGAAGAGGAGCAACATCCAATAATTTATATGCCCAAAAGGGCTTGTGAGTTGATTCAATTTCATAAAACGCATCTTTTATTCCGATTTTTATAGTTTTACAACACTTAAAAGTATTCTTTCACTTTGTAAATCGGGTCTACTCAAAGACAGTTGGATGTAATTATTGATTAATTTATGCAGACACTTGAGCTTTATTTTAAAAAAAACAAAATTCGTTGCCGCATCCAAGGCCAGGGAAATCGACTCATCATTGCATTTCATGGCTTCAGTTTAGATGGTGGCATTTTTGATGCTCTAAATGGCCATCTGAATCCGGACTTCAAGCTTTATGCCATAGACCTACCATTTCATGGCAAAACAAAATGGTCTGCCTCTTCCTATTCTCCTACTGATATTGCTGAAATAGTGAAACAGATTTTGTTTTTGGAGAAGAAAAACCGATTTGAGGCACTGGGTTTTAGTTTAGGAGCACGACTTTGGTTCAAATTGATTGATGCTTTTCCGGGGCAAATTAAAAAACTGCATTTGCTGTCTCCTGATGGCATTCAAACACGTGGCTTGGGACTGGCTTCAAAAATACCAAATGGCCTCATCAAAAGATTGGAAAAAGTATGCCACTCTCCCAATAGAATGATCAAGCTCGCCAATCAACTACTACGACTAAAAATCATTAATCGCTTTGATTTTAAATTTGTAAAGCATCACCTATCTAATGAAGAAAATAGAAAAAGAGTTTTTGGTACCTGGTTGAGCCTAAAGCAATTTACCATCAATAAAGAGGCACTGAAAAAGAGCCTAAAGGAAGCCAATATCCCAACTACATTCATCATCGGGAAAAGAGATCCGTTGGTTAATTTAAGTGCGATTAAAAAATTTGCTCATCCTCTTCCCAACACAGAAATCTTCCTAATGGACAAATCTCATCAATTGATTGATGGCACCTTGGGGGAATGGATTTATTGATTGTCTCTTGTCTCTTGTCTCTTGTCTCTTCGAACCAAAAAACTTGTTTTTTGTTCGCAGACCAATGACCAATGACCAATGACCAATGACCAATGACCAATGACCAATGACCAATGAATCACGTTTGCTCTTTCGTGATCCATTTTTTCACTTTGGGAGCTTTATAGTTTCTCATTAAATTCAATACGGTAGAAATATCCTCACCAACCAATACCATGTCTTTGTTGATCTCTTTGAGGAAGCCCTCATTTACCATATTGTCTAATAAAGTGATCAATGCATCGTAATATCCATTAACATTAAGTAATGCAATAGGCTTTTCATGGAGTCCCAGCTGTCCCCAAGTGAGCATTTCAAATAATTCTTCAAGCGTTCCAAAACCACCTGGTAAGGCAATTACCCCATCACAGAGGTCATTCATCAAGGATTTTCGCTCGTGCATGCTTTCTACTGTTCGAAGGTCATCCAGCTTAGGGTGTACTACCTCCTTGGTTTTTAAGAACTCAGGTATAATACCGATTACCTCTCCTTTTAATGACAAAACACCATCGGCTACTTTACCCATCAAACCCACTTTTGCTCCTCCATAAACTAAGCCTATGTTTTCTTTGGCCAATTGTACTCCTAATTGGTAGGCTATTTCTGCATAAATTGGGTTATTTCCCATACTTGAGCCACAAAAAACAGTAATTCTTTTCATAGTATTTTTATTTCCACCAATTGATTCGTTGTTTTTCATTTAGATAAGTCCATGCCAAAATGCGACTGTACTTTTGTCCATGCCGCATTTCAATAATTTCATGCTCAACTACCTTGGCTTTTTCAAGTCCTTTTAGAAGATAATCTAAATGCTCTTTTTTAGAAACCAAAGTAGTAAACCACAAACATTGGGTTTTAAACTTTCTACTCTCCTGTATCATTCTAGCGATAAACGTTTGTTCACCACCAGGATAACTCAATTCTGTCCGCTGACCGGAAAAATTTCTATTGGCTTGATGCACTTTCTGTTTCTTCAGTTTGCTCCATTTCTGGACATTGACTTTTTCGGCTTCCTTTTCTGATTTGAAAAATGGAGGGTTACAAATTGTTAATGCAAACTCCTCATTTTCTTTAATAACATTGTCAAAAAAACGATCTTCTCGCAATTGTTTTCTTATCTCTATTTTTGTTTTTAAGCCATTGATTTCAGCTATAGCTTTACTCGAACGTACAGCAATAGGATCCACATCAACACCTACGAAAGACCATTCATACAATTTATGTCCGAGAATAGGATAGATACAATTGGCTCCTACCCCTATATCCAAAGCCTTGACATGTTTACCAACTGGAACATCTCCCTCGAAAGATTTAGCTAATAAGTCTGCCACATAATGAATGTAATCAGCACGACCAGGAATAGGTGGACACAAATAATTTTTTGGTAAGTCCCAAAACTCAATTTTATAATGATGTTTTAGTAAAGCTTGATTTAAGGATAGAACTGAGTTAGATTTTGAAAAATCGACGGTTTCCTTACCAGCTTTGGATAGGATAATGTGTTGTTCTAAATCTGGATAAGCTTTTTTTAAGGCATCAAAGTCATAACCAGATTGGTGTAAGTTTCTTTTATGTAGCAAAATAGACGATTATTTTTTCTTGGGTTGTCGATATTGATTCGCTCTGATGTTATCCTGAGCCAAAGTGGCTGTTTCATTTACTCTTTTTGCTCTTGTCTCTGGCCGCTTTGCATTAAAAATCCATTCAAGAATTCCTCTTTTAACAGACCTTGGAAATGCATCAAAGTTATTAAATGCCTGGTCATATTGTTCAAAAGTCGTTTGTAAATCAGTAGGTATGACTAGGTTTTCCACATCATCTAAAGCAGTCCAGGTCCCGGTCTCCTTTGCAATTCTTACCATCTCTAACCCGGGTTCAGCCATAATGCCTTGTGCCAATAATTTTTTAATTTTGGCTTTATTGACTTTACTCCAATTGCTTTTGGGCTTGCGTTTAGAAAAGTATTGATAATAGCTTTCCTCATCACGCTTGCGAATGCTACTGTCTATCCAACCATAACAAAGTGCTTCATCCACAGCTTCATCATAATAAACCGAAGGCTTTCCACTGTCTTTATGAAAAATAATGAGCCATACTTTTGATTCTTTACTATAGTTATCAGCTAACCAGCTTCGCCATTTAGCACGGCTTGAAGCAGTGATAGCTGGCACACCATTTTTTAGTTCCATTCAGAGTGCTTTATATGAATGTGTAAACTTACTCAGTGATTACAATATAAGGCTTATTGTCAGTGTAAGGATATAGGTGTAAAACATTATACAAGATATCAGCCAGCAATATTTTAGTGGCGTGATAAGAATCAATTGAAACTCTAAGGTTAGGGGAATTTGAGTTCAGTATTAAAAAATGCGAGTAGACTCATCACCTCACGGCGTGAGGTGATGAGTCTACTCCAATAAAACTCCTTTCAATTAATTTTCCAGCTTAATTAGCACACTTTCCACTGGCGATTCTGTTCCATCATCAAACTCAATACCCGCTCTTATGCCTGCTTCTGCTACCTGCTTTGCATCAAAATCATCTAGCTCATACAAAGCATGCATAGCTCCTAAGGCATATTCACCTCCACTACCAAAGGCCCAGAAACGTTGATAATCATATACCTCACGCAGAGAATACACTCCAAATATCCCATGCTTGTTGGCAATAACTATTGAGAAATGAGATGCCTCCACCGGATCGTCATCATCATCATTGGGTCTTAAAAAGTACTTCTCTTTGAGTTCGGAATGAAGCTGATTAAAATACTTGTAAATCTTTCTGGCATTAGAAAAATCAGGCGCTTCAACATTGTCTTCTATCAGGTCTAATAAGATCATTTTTAGACTTATCCTTCCCGTGAAGCCAATAATATTTTCTCCCCATTTGAGAAGCTTGGAATCATTCTTGTAATTATGTCTTAATTTGGTAGTTCCAAAGCTTGTTAATGTGTCGGCAGCGACACTGACATAACCGTTCTTTCTAACTGCAGTTACCGTTGACATTATTGAGGTTTGGAAATTGGATGATGTAAAAACTCGTTCCTCGTTTTTACATCATCCAATTTAGGATTAATTCTAATTAGAGCCACTAAAACAGATGTTGTCCATTACAAACTTTGAATTGCTAAACGCCGGGTAGAAGTTAACGCCCTCAAATGCTTGAGTACCATCCGTCCCTTCATTGGTATCTGTTATATCAAAGCTCACTTTTTCTTCATCATTTATGAATAAAGTAGTTTTACCATCAGAAAAGTTCCATTGCAATCTTATTCTTTCCCAATAACCATTCCTGTAGGTAAAATCAAGAGTTTCGCCTCCTACTTGAGCATATGCGGTGCCATCTCCCTCAAAGAAGAACTCAGCTCCCACTTCATTGCCTATATTTTGTTCTTGCAATACTTTTTGAATATTGAAATAAGCAGATCGTCTGCGGAAAATCCCCAAATCAAATTCAAGTGCAAATTCACCACTATTTCGTTCACCAAGATTGAGTAGTAAGTCCTGTTGAGGCCCCTGAACATTTCCATAATTACGTCGATACATAAATAGAACCTTTCCGTAAATGCTTCCAAATGTTCTTACAGAGCCATCTTTAGAATCTGAAGCATCGAATTTTTCCCAGAAAGAAGTTTGCTGTGACAGATTGCTAAAATCATAACTTTCAAAATCATCAGCAAGTAATCCGGAATGGAATAAGCCATCACAGGTATTATCCACCTCTTCACAACTCACTTCCAAGTCGAATGAACTGCCTTTTCCTTCCTGGCTATCAACAATTAAAATATATGAGCCAGGAGTTAAATAAACCGGCCCCAGTTTTTCACTGCTTGTAGCTCTTGAAGTGCTATAGGCTATTAAACCAGTAGATTGCTCAATAACAGTATCTGTTCCTGTCTCTGAGGGAGGAGTAATATTTGCTGAAACCAATACCATTGCAAGGTTCTCACTTGAATTACTAAGGTTGAAGGTGAATATTTTATCATCCTCTACAAATAGGTAGTAGGTTCTATCATTGCCATCTAATTTTGCATCTAATCCATGCCTTGCATAGAAAGCACTATCCATGACGTTTTGCATGTAATCTTCAGTAGAGCCCATTTTCAGGCTGTCACAATTGATAATAGATTTGTTGTAAAGACTGGATGCTGAAGAAGAGGAGGAGGAAGAGGAAGAAGATTCTTCTTCTAGTCTACGTCTTCTTGTAATTCTTCTGGCTCTAAACTCAATAGCATTTAAGTTTCTTTTGATAATGCTTTGCTCTTCTTTAATCGGTGTAAATTGTTTGGGATACAAGATTTGGTTTTCTTCAACTTCAGGAAAGGCTTCAATTGGTGTTACCAAATCGATACTTTGCTTTGGGACCATTTCAGAAGGTTCTTGAGTCAGTTCACAGGCTGTAAACAAGAAGATTCCCATAGCGAATACGGTCAGAACTGATTGCAGTTTCATGATGATTTTGATTTAATGAAAGATGACTAGATTTCCCGAAGCACCTATGTGCTTCTAAAGTATTGGGTCGTCTACTTAAAAAAAGTTAGTAGTGTTTTTTCTTATTATGCTAACTCCCCCGATAGCAATAAATATGATTATCAAAAATGGCGCAAAATATAAAAGTAGATTTATTAAACTGGGTGAAGTAGAAAAATTTATTTTTTCCTGATCTCCTATGCTGATAAAGCCAGACCAGTAAAATGGATGGCTTTTCGCTTTTGGTACTTCATTAATGTAATTCAATTTAGCTTTTTGTAAAGCAGTCGCTTTATCTATACCTTCCGTCAACAAGGAATAAAACCTATTGATTAAATCTTTGGTCTGTGCATCATTTACACTCCATAATGTAGTGATTATGTTTTTTGCCCCCGCATAAGAAAACCCACTTGATAAACTGGCAATACCTTCTCCATTTTGCAACTCTCCTATTCCCGTTTCGCAAGCAGATAAAACCACCATATCGGCATTTAAATTCAAGGTATATAAGTCTCTTACATAGAGTAATGACTCATCGACCGTCCCTGCTCCTTTTGCAAATGCCAAATAAGAAAAGTCCCCCACTTTATCATTGGCCTTGCCATGAGTAGATAGATGCAAAATACTATAGTCCGGTGCTTTTTCTAAAAAAGCATCCTTGGTAGCTTCTTGACCAGTAACTATATCTCCTCTTACTAAAGCTTTAATTGCTTCTACTTCCGAGACATTGTATTTAAGTGGCGTTAAAACTCCTCTAATTCTTCTACTAGCCAATGCTTCTCCTTGCTCCTCAAATGAAGGAGCAAATGCCAATAGAGACTTCAAGTTATTTGAAGTCTTCAACTCTTTAAATCTAAGCAAAGATGATGCCGAATAACTGTACGCCAGATTGAATTGCTTGATCAAATAATCATAATCTTTTAAGGCTGCATCTGAGTTAGGCTTTGAGCTTAATAAGGCATCAAAAGGAACATAACCCAACACACCGTCAGGAATGAGTATCAATCTTTTTCCAGTTAATTCCTTCTCTATGGGCACAAATAATGTTTCGTACAATTCAAAAGCAGCTTGCTGATAGACCGTTAGGTAGGATTGGTAAGTTTCTTGATCCTGTTCAGAAGAAGAGAGTAAAAAATAGGAATAGATCCCTTCTCTCAAGGCTACGATTTGTTGTCCTAATTCCTCCGTTTGAATAGATTCATATTTATGAACCCATGAATCATCATTAGAAATAAACAAGACGTAGGAATTTTCATTTCCTACATAAAAGGTCAACATGATTTCATCCGCCGAAAGACTTTCCTGTACCTCGCTCAAAGAATTGATGTTCCAGCTATATTTCAGTTTATAATATTCCGGGTAGTCTTGCTCCAATTGATTTGAAAAAGAATTTAACTGTTTTTTCAAGTCAAAAATCTGGCCATTCAAATCATTAATAATGGCTTCATCCTTGTCAGGGCCCATTTGGTTTTCATAAAACTTCTCTTCATCCAGAACAGCTAATTCTGCTTTTAGATATTGTTCTTTTGCTAAGACCTCTTCAGGTATACCTGCAAATTGTTGTGCAAAGGTTTCATTGAGGGCTTCCAATAAAAGCAAGCTTTTATCTTTTTCAAATAGTTCAAAGAGATTTGACTGATAATTTCTTCCTTCAGCTTTGCCCAGTTGAAAATAACATTCAATTGCTCCTTCAAATAAATCAGCATATTCATCCGCCTTATCCAACTTGGAGCTTCTTTCTGAATAAGTCGCTCTTAAGCTGTCTATTACATTGAAAGCGAGTCCATACTGTTTGGCCGCTATTTCTAAATTGCTTTCATCTCTTTTTGCAAGCGTAAATAAAAG
>JBCBCD010000150.1:0-10573 GCA_038530915.1 Bacteroidota bacterium | reverse complement strand
AAAGTCTGGCTTTTAGAGAGGAAAGACACGTACTACCATTCTTTTTGTTGTTGAACTACAAAGGAAAGCAACAAAAAAACGGCTAGATCGTCCCTTATCTAGCCGTTTGAATAAACAAATCTCTACATGAACACGCTCAAGTGTTTTATCTTTAACTGTGCTTAGCTTATAAATGATTTTTATTTTGATATCATTTCTTTTACAAATTTAACCTCCAAGCACTTTCCTAAAAAGGACAGTTTTCAAACAGTAACCCATAAGTATTTTACAGCAATACCACTGCATTAGAAAAAACGTACATAAATACGGTAATGCGGAATTTATTCCCCAAAAAACCAAAAACTAACAACCAAAAACCATTTCAATCTATTTCTTGTTTCTCTTTCCAAAACCAACTCATGTCTTACGCTGCATACAATCTTACTGATACCATCGTTGCTTTGGCTACTCCTCCCGGAGTTGGTGCCATAGGAGTAATCCGACTTTCGGGGAAAGATGCGCTCGGCATTGCCAATCAATATTTCCATGGCAAAGACCTCACAAAACAAGCCAGTCATACCATTCACTTCGGTACCATCCGTAGTACAGACGGCCATATTGTAGATGAAGTGCTAGCATCGATTTTTGTAGCTCCAGCGTCTTATACTAAGGAAAACGTAGTGGAATTGTCTTGCCACGGTTCCAACTACATCATACAAGAAATCATCCGCTTGATGATCAAAGGCGGAGCTCGTATGGCTCAGCCCGGAGAATTTACCCTAAGAGCCTTCCTCAATGGCCGCATGGACCTCAGCCAAGCGGAAGCTGTAGCTGACCTCATCGCTTCCAACTCAGAATCTGCTCACGATCTGGCCATTCAGCAAATGCGAGGTGGTATTTCCAACGAAATCCAGGAATTGCGTCAGCAGTTGATTGATTTTGCCAGTCTGATAGAATTAGAGCTCGACTTTAGTGAAGAAGATGTAGAGTTTGCCAACAGAGACGAGTTAAGAAAACTGATCCATAAAATTCAAAAGCTCATCCAGACACTTATTACTTCCTTTCAATTGGGCAATGCCATCAAGCAAGGTGTGAGTACCGTAATCGCAGGTCGCCCCAATGCCGGGAAGTCTACCCTACTCAATGCATTACTGAATGAAGAAAGAGCGATTGTGAGTGATATAGCAGGTACTACCCGCGACACCATAGAAGAAGTCCTCAACATTCAAGGCATACAATTTCGCATCATAGATACTGCTGGTATAAGAGAAGCCGAAGACACCATAGAAGCAGTAGGTGTAGAACGCACACTAGAAAAAATACAGCAATCGGCCATCCTCATTTATGTTTTTGATGTGATCCGCACGCAGCCAGAAGAAGTAAGGCAAGATCTGGAAAAACTGCTTCGGGAGGATGTGAAAGTGCTCGTAGTCGCCAATAAAATGGACCTCAATCCCTACACTAAATTCGAACACTACTTTGAAGGCGAAAACCCTCTCATCCAGTCCGATCAATGGATCCCTACCTCCGCCATCAACCAGATGAATCTAGAATTTCTCAAAGAGAGACTCTACCAAATGGTCATCTCCAACGAGATCAATATGGACCAAACCATCGTTAGTAACATCCGTCATTTTGAAGCCTTGCAGAAAGCAGATGAGAGTCTGGGTGCCGTCCTACACGGCATGGACATGCAAGTGACTTCAGACTTCATCGCGATGGATATCCGGCAGGCACTGCATCATTTGGGGACGATTACCGGTGAGATTAGTACGGATGATTTATTGGGGAATATTTTTAGTAGATTTTGTATTGGAAAGTAATAAGAAGGGAATAAATTCCAATTCGGTTATTAAGTGGTTAACAGAATTGAAATATAGATTTTAGCCGAGCAGATTTTTTCGTTAATCAAGGCAAAAAGTAGGCGCGATACGCATCGCAACTAGTTTTTAACGCAGAGTAACGGAAAAAGAAGCCGCTTAAATCTTATAGGTTAATTTTGGTAACCACTTAAGTTAAAAAACTAAAATTGTTGTATTTTAATGAAAAATAACAGAATGAATGAAAAACGAACTTTAGTCTCTCCTCATCTACTCTGGGAATATAATCTAGATACTTTTGATTATATTAATTCAAAGTCAATTGTGATAGAACGAGTAATAGAGAGAGGTAACCTAGAAGACTGGAAATCCATATTCAAGGCCTATGGTAAAGAGGCTCTTCTTGAAGTGGTTTATCAAAGTAAACAACTGTCAAAAAGGGATAAGGATTTCACACTACTATTTGTAAACTCCCCCTTGATCAATGTTGCATAATTACCCTACAATTATTCTTCCAGAGACCTACAATTTGTTGAAGAAAATTTGCTTTCCGCTTATCAATTAAAATATTCTTATTCTAATCCAATAATTGCATTGAAAGCAATCAGTTATTTTGATGACATTGATCCGGGTTTAGATCCACCTATGATGGAGGTAAAATTATCTCTTGAGGAAATAAAGACAAGGATCACAAAAGCAATAGAGAATCCTGATCAAAAATTCGATGACCAAATAAGGTAAGGTTTTACTTCTTTGGAATTTTATTGATCTTCAGGCAATCTTGGAATGAATTCCAATCAACCTACTCTTCTTCTTCAGCCTGTACAACAGTCCTCATATCAGCCACCAACTGCTCTACCCATTCTTCCTCCGGGAATAAATCGATGAGTGATACAAACAAGCCTTCCAGAATAGCATGGGCATCACTACTCGGATCAATGATTTTTTGGATGAATACTTCTTTGGTTTCTTCATTGTACTCAAAGAATTCGCCTTCGCGTTCTGTATTATCACGTATGATAGGGATATAATCAACTTGTGAAACCAAGTTGGTATAATTTGACAGGTTTATTTGCTCATTAAAAAGATCTTCATATGGAATATATTCAAAAACCACTTCTTTGTAGTGTTCTCCCATGACTGCACTGAATCTATATTTGCGTTTGGTCTTTGTTTCTATCATGTCTAATTATCTTGTTTATTGCCAGGTGGTCTTATCAATGGTAGCTGTCTAGACAAGTTCTCAGGCAATAATGCATAATTATATATTTTAATTTTCTCTTCTCTTAAGCACTCTTGTAATAATCCCTGATACTGGGGAACATATAACAGTCGTTGCTCTAGCAATGAACTACCATATCGACCCCTTTCGCCTTTTTGAGTAACTCCGTATCGCCATACCTGGCCAATATTCAGAAATATAGTGTTTTTTTCGACACAAGAAAAGCAGGGATAATACCCATTTTGGGAAGCTAGCAATACATACTGTTCTGCATTCTCCAACTCTTCTAACTCTTTCTCAAGCTTTGCCTTCCTTTGCTCTGATAATTCATAAGTCCCATCCAGGGTTTTCTGGATGAAAGAAAAATAAATCACCAAAGCCGCACATCCAATAACAAGCATCCAGATGCGTAAGTTCCTTAGTTTTCTTTTAAAGTTAGGAACAGGCTTCAATTCTTTTTTAGGGTTTCGCACCATTATTGTTGTAATTCTACTAATTTAGTGAACAGAAAAAAACATGAGTATAATCGTTTTTCGATTATCATAAAAATCATTTATCGAAAATGGCTCAACAGAAACTCAACCGAATTAGTGAAGTACTTCGTTCACAAGGACGTACAAATAAATGGATAGCTCAGCAATTGGGTAAAACGGATCTTACCATTTCCAGATGGTGTAATAATGTACAACAACCCGACTTGGCTACGCTTTTTAAACTGGCAGAACTCATTGATGTGAATGTTTGTGATTTGATAGAGACCAAAAAGCAAAGAAAAAATAAGTGAAGCACTTTTGTATTGCTTAATTGACGCTGGGATAAATCCCAGACAACCTATTGAAAAGAACCTAGCTGTACTCTGACAATTTGGTTAACTTGAGCCGAGATTAACCCATTTCCTCATCAATCAAATGTAACATGAACGTTCAAGACATTCCCTCTAATGTAGGGATACAAATCCTCAATTTTTTCAATAGAGTTAAGGTCGTTTCTGATATTACGGATACCCTCATTCAGGATGATCCTTCTGATGGGCCGGGTCGTACAATTGGCACTACGCTTGCTGCTCGAATTTTGCGTACTCGTTCAGAGCAGGAGTTCAATCAATTTATGAACCTGGAGCAATTAGACGCTATTTCCGGCTTTGGGAAAGGTACCTGGAAGGACTTGGTCTATACTTTTGGCAGAAAAGCAGCCGAGGCTTTCCGCGACAATCTATATGTCAACAATGTTATTTCAAAAGAAAACTGGCCGGTCTGGATATTCGAATTTCCTTTTGAAGACAAGGAAAGTTTTCAGGAAGTAGTTGACGATGAAGCCAATTACCGAGCTTTTATTTCCCAAAAGTTGGGCGAAATTACCAGAAAAGAAGAAGTCATAGATAGTCTTGCCGAAAAAGCCATCAATGGGGTGAAAGAGGCTTATATCGAGCGATTTGAAGATCCCACCCTATCTGCTCACTCCTTTACCATTTGGTTCTACCGACTCGATCCAGCCAACTGGTTCAGCTTTGATCGGATGAATGAACAGACATCGGCTTATTTTGATTATTACGTACCCAAATTCTCATTCCAGCGAATGCGTTTTGATACCTTAATAGAGTTTGTCGCTTTCAAGGGTGTTCCGGGTACCATTATCAAACCTGCCGGTAGTGCAGCTCCCGATTTGCTTACTACCATCAATTACCCAGAAAAGAGTGTCACCATTTGGATGAGTACTTTGTATGATTAGTAGAAAACAATAGGTTGGTTGGAATAAGCTCCAACCAATCTACTTAATTCCCTAATCTAACGCTCCATCCCCCTCACTTTTTGTATTTTCATTCTAACATCAAACCTTGCTTCACGATGCCAAAATCATTTGTATTACCACCGACCATATTGCTTTGCATGCAGCTGTATCAATAAACCTCCTCTACAAGGGGAAGTAGAAACATCTAGTGTGAATCGATACACTAACATCACCTATTCCAAAGCAAGCGAGATTGTCAAAAAAAACTGAAAAAAACATCATTTTCTCGTAATTTCCTAATTCTAACGATCAACACCCATTTAACTCACATATATGAAAGTCAGTGATATAGAATTATTAAGGCGTTTTATCATTAATACTAAGACCGACAAAGCTTTAGAAGGATTGTTAAAACTGATTGACAAAAGTGAGACCAAAATGTACAATCAAGTGCTTTTGTTGTATGCAGATTATAATGCTATCAATGAAAAGATGAATTTAGGACTAGGCAACTATAGCACAGATAAAAACAGGATAAATTTAGCGCTACTGGAAGTTTTGTCCAGCCTGGAGCAATCCGCTTCATTTGAATTGGAGGAAGTAGAAAGCAGTAGTCAAACGGAATTTCTTAAAAACAAGCTAATCGAGCTGGAAAGTAAAGTTGAATTGATCCTTGAATTAGTTGAAAAACTTAATGAAAGTATTTTGAGTAAGTTTTTGAAAGAAAAAGTATTTAAACTTCTCAAGCCACAAACCCAAAACCATCTTATTTCTTTGGTAGCTGTCGAAAAAGAGAGTCATGATTACAACTTTCTCATTAGTGGCTGTTATAAAATATTAGAATTAGAATTTGGGCAGTCAGTTTTTTTCCCATTAAAAGAAGAAATAAAATTGGAAAATCCGGAGCTTGATAAAAAGACTTTACTTGCCAAATTAGAAGGTGACCAAAAATTAGAATTCTATGAATTTATGATTGATAAAAGAAAAGATTTTACTACTCGGCAAATGGCTAACTTTCTTGCTGATAACCTGAACCATAAATACAACACAAAATCTAATCAGTACAATTTTGTTTTTTACTTTTTACTGAGAAATTATATCATCCTGAATCGATGGCAACTGGAAAAAGACCTAAGAGCACTAGTTGAGGTGAAGATCGATAAAAAACTGAATAATATCCTTTTTGCTAAAGCCGATTATGAAAGGATTAGGGGTTTAACACTAAAAATCCTTAGAAATATACAGCCAAGATCAGATTCCCAATAAGATTTATTTCCTTTCTAGATTAAACCTTGCTTCAACATGAAAAAATCATTATTCCTCCTTTACTACTTCTTGTTAGCTCTTTCATTCAACTGTTCCAATTCTCCGCCACCCAGGTAGAAGAAAAATCTACCCCAGACCGATACACCCACATCACCGACACCAAAGCACGTGACATCATCCTACGCTCCATCGAACATGGGGGCGGGATAGAACGGTGGGAAAAAATTAAATCCCTATCCTATACCAAAAACTTCTCGCTTTTATTGGAAAATGGAGCGGTAGAAAAAGCTTATGAGCAGGTCCACAATTACACTTATCACCCAAGCAATATTGATATTATTTCCATTGAAAATGGAGGTACCATTCACACCACTTATACATACAATCATTATGCTCGTACGGTAAATAATTCAACAACAGATGTCAGCCAGGAAGCTTTGGCGAAAGCAGTGAATACTTCAACTTATGTGGTCGGCATGCCTTTAAACTTTTGGATCCGGGAGCTGTAATTTCTTATCTGGGTGTCGACACCCTGGCAGAAGGATAAGTCGTGGATGTCATGCAAGTAAGCTATAATGCGGATGAGCATGACAATCATTCTACTACCGATACCTGGAAGTATTATTTTGACCAGACGGCTGGAAAGATCCTTGCCAATTGGGTGAAAACCAGCAATCATTTTAGTATGGTGGAAAACCTAACTTTTGAAAGAGTGGAAGGCATTCTGTTCAATAAGATTAGAAAGAGTTACAGGGTGGATAGTTTGAACAATCACTTTTTTTTGAGGGCAGATTATAATTATGGGAAATATATAGTGGAGTTTTAAGCTGGAAGAATTCGAATCATAGGTTATATTTATAATCTCTTTTTCACCGCGGAGGACGCAGAGTTGCGCTGAGTTATTGTATGCACTTCATTTGCCTCCACACCAAATTTAACAGTAATGAATCTTAAGTATTTTGTATTTCTCACTACTTTAATGATCATATTAACCAACTGTCAACCTAAAATTGAACCGATGCCTGTTTTGAATGGGGTGGCTGCTTCTTTGGCTGAGTTTAGAGCTCAAAGCATTAATAACCTCACCTATAATTTGTTTTTTGATATCCCAGAAGCTAAATCGGATGCTATACCTGCTTCTGTGACTTTGTCTTTTGAGTTGACTAATATTACACAGGCTCTGCAAATTGATTTCAAGGAAGAGGCCGATCATATCTTAGCAGTGAAGATGGGTGAGGAAGATTTAGATTACACTTTTGAAAATGAACACATTGTCATTGCTAAAGAAAAACTTATCAAAGGGATGAATACCATCACCATCGATTTTATTGCTGGTGAACTCTCCCTAAATCGCAATGATGACTACTTATATACCTTGTTGGTCCCGGATCGTGCTCGTACTGTTTTTCCTTGTTTCGACCAACCTAATATCAAAGCTGTCTTTGAGTTATCACTGGAAATACCTCAACAATGGAAAGCTTCTTCAAATGGATCGCAGCAGGAGGAAAACAGTAATGGCAATCGCAAAAGACTGTTTTTTCAGGCGACCGAACGCATCAGCACTTACTTGTTTGCTTTTGTAGTTGGAGATTTTCAACTCAAAACGGCCAATCACAATGGCCGAGAGATGAACATGTTGTATCGTGAATCTGATAGTACCAAAGTTAATGCTAATGCACAGGAGATTTTTAGCTTGCATGCCCATGCTTTGGGTTGGTTGGAAGAATATACCGGAATACAATATCCTTTTGAGAAGTTTGACTTTGTGCTCATTCCTACTTTCCAATATGGTGGCATGGAACATGTAGGTAATATTTTTTATCGTGAAAGCGCTTTAATCCTAGAAGAAGGTGCGACGCCCAATCAATTACTGGGAAGAGCAAGTCTTATTGCTCATGAGACCGCCCATATGTGGTTTGGAGACCTCGTTACTATGGATTGGTTCAATGATGTGTGGCTGAAAGAAGTATTCGCCAACTTCATGGCCGCTAAAATTGTCAACCCCAGCTTCCCGGAGATCAATCACGAACTGAGGTTTTTATTGGCGCACCAACCATCTGCTTATGGGGAAGATCGTTCGGAAGGCTCCCATCCTATTCAACAAAAACTAGACAACCTACAGGATGCAGGTACACTCTATGGCAGAATCATCTATCAAAAAGCTCCGGTAGTCATGCGACAATTAGAAGACATGATGGGAGAAGAAAGTTTGCGCAATGGGTTGCGTGAATACCTTCGTGTCTATTCTTTTGACAATGCAACCTGGGATGACTTAATTTACATTTTGGATGACAGAATAGAAATGGATTTGTTTGAATGGAGTCAGGTATGGGTACAAGAAGCCCAAATGCCGATTTTCAACACCAGCTATAAAGTAGCCAATGGAGTTATTGAGGAATATAATGTAACACAACAACGTCCAGCAGAAAATGGCTCTTACTGGCAGGAAGAAACGATGATCAGCTTATTTTATGCAGATAGCATCCATCAAGTGAAGACTACTTTAAGTGGAGAAAACACAGCCGTAGATGAATTAATAGGTTTGCCGGAACCACTTGCTGTCTTATCAGGCAGTGCTCCCATTAGCTATGGTTATTTTATTTTGAATAAAAACAGCCAGGATTACTTCATTAATAACAGCCACACGATTGATGATCCTGTATTGAGAGGTGCCATTTGGGTGGCATTATATGAAAGTTTCCTCAATAAAAGTTTTGACAATAGCAATGAATATTTGGAAGGTTTAAAGCTAGCCCTCACACACGAGCAGGAACCATTAAACCGCCAACGCTTGCTTTCACAATTGTCTACTGTTTTTTGGAAATTTCAAGCCCCTAATGAAAGAGCACAAATAGCTCCTGAGATTGAAAACTTACTTTGGAGGTTAATGAATCAGGCAGAAAATGCCGGCGCCGTAAGAGCCTACTACAATTCTATTGTGTCTTTGACCTACACTGAAGAAGCAAGAGAAAAGTTATTGGCACTTTATAAAAACGAAATCAAAATACCTAATCTTCGCATTTCAGAATCCAACCGCAACGGCATGGCTACTGCTTTAGCCCTTCGTTTACCTGATGAAGAAGCGATACCACTATTAGAAGCAGAATTAGCCGCAACAAAGAATCCAGATCGAAAGAAAAGATTGGAGTTTTTAATTCCTTCTCTCGTAAAAGATCCTGACAAAAGGGTAGCATTTTTTGAAAGCTTGAAAGAAGCAGAAAACCGAGCAGTAGAACCCTGGGCCGGAGCTGCCTTATCCAATTTGAATCATCCATTATTGGCTGAGCAGTCGCTTCAATTTATACGCCCAAGTCTCGAGTTAATGGAAGAAATACAATTAACAGGTGATATCTTTTTTCCTAGAAGATGGGTAGGATCGGCATTGAATGGTCATAATTCACCAGAGGCAGCAAAAATAGTTAGGGATTTCCTCGAAGAAAGACCAGATTACCCTGCTAAGCTGAAAAATAAGATATTAATGGCGAGTGATTTGTTATTTAGAGCAAGCGAGATTGAATAAATGGTGATTGTATTCACCAAAAATAGCTATTTTTGGTGAATACAATCACCATTTATGATTAAAAGAACTATTCAAACTGCAATAGAAGCACGTTTCTTTAAAGGAAAAACTATTGTCCTATTAGGAGCTAGACAAGTAGGGAAAACAACATTGTTAAAACAACTTGAAAAAGAAATTGCTCCCATTTGGATAAATGCTGATGATCCGCAGGATAGAGCTTTACTGAATAATTTAACAATTGATAGAGCGAAAGCACTATTTGGTCCAGGAACACTTTTATTTATTGATGAAGCTCAAAGACTTGATAATACCGGTCTTACAATTAAACTAATTCATGACAACTGTCAAAACATACAGATTATAGCTACTGGATCTAGTTCCTTCGAGCTTAACGATAGATTAAAAGAAGCACTGACCGGCAGAAAAAGGACTTTCCATTTATTTCCTATTTCCATCAGTGAATTAATAAACCACTCAAATGGAATTGAGGTAAATAGAAATTTAGAAATAAGATTGTTATTTGGTAGCTACCCAGAAGTAATTAGTAATCCAGGTGAAGAAAAAATTATTTTACGAGAATTAGCTTCAGATTATCTCTACAAAGATGTCTTTTCACTTCAAAATATACGTAAACCTAATCATCTCGAAAAATTGCTCCAGGCTTTGGCACTTCAATTGGGAAACGAAGTATCCTATAGAGAACTTGCTACCCTGACAAAATTAGATAAGAATACTATTGAACGATATATACTTTTATTAGAAGAGGCCTTTGTGATTTTCAAGTTACCCTCATTTTCTAGAAACCTTAGAACTGAACTAACAAAAGCTAAGAAAATTTATTTTATCGACAATGGAATTCGAAATGCACTAATAAGTCAATATCAACCCCTAAGTTTAAGAAATGATGTTGGAGCACTGTGGGAAAATTTCATTATTTCCGAAAGATTAAAGTTAAACAGTTACAATTTATCTAAAAATGTAAATCCTTTTTTTTGGCGAACTACACAACAACAAGAAATTGATTATTTAGAAGTAGTG
>JBCBCD010000149.1:0-10621 GCA_038530915.1 Bacteroidota bacterium | reverse complement strand
CATCATAAATAGCATTAATCTCTTTCCATGACTTTGCCGGATGGATATTCACCTCTATTACACCCGGATCGGGAGCCACTACAAGCTTCACCACATCCTGATGAAAAGGAGGATGGTAGCCTTCAATCACAACAGGTATGCCTAGTTTTTCTGAAGTGAATTCAATGCTTTGTAGTAGATCTAGAAAATGGTCCATTTCTACCATTGGAGGTAAAAATACGTGTAGGTTGCCATTGATGATTTGTATACAAAGGGCTGTTTTAAATACGATATTGGCTGTCATATCGTTTAGCTCTTTTGATCGATTTCTTATTTGTTCTTCTGTTGCTGCTCTTTCTGATAAAACGGAGGCTTCTTCAAAGTGATTGGCCTCTACAATAATATCATCTATCGGATTAACTGACAAATTCAAGCGATCGAGCGGAAGCCGAAGTCCAATCTGAGAATTTCCCGGTATCAGGAAAAGGTGCTTCCTGCGAAATTGCCATTGGCAAGTCTCCCATTTATTGCCCGCAAAACCTTTTCGTATGGGAAGTACATAACCTACAGGAGTAGATAAACCATCATTATTGAGCAATTCTAATAGCGTTTTTCGCTCTATGTTTAGATCTTCCTCTGTTTTGGTCTGATCAAAATTGACAGGTAAATTCTGTTGTTCCCATAAGTAATAATATCGGTCTTCATAGGCAGGACGTACAAAGTGAGCCGAAAGACCTAAGTTGACCGCCAATTCATTGATGTACTTTTGGGTATCTTCATTTTGAAAATTGCCCATTTCCGTAGGATTGCCGATCAGATCTTTATTCTTCCAAATCGGCTGTTCATCTTTTCTCCAATACAGCGCGTATTGCCAACGAGGAATAGGTTCACCCGGATACCATTTGCCCTGGCCAAAATGAATAAAAGTACCATTGCCAAAAGCATCACTCAGCTTATGGCTTAGTTTTAAAGCCAATTTTCTTTTATCAGTTCCATCGGCATCAGAATTCCATTGTTCGGATTCCATATCTGCAGCTGAGATGAAGGTAGGTTCTCCACCCATGGTTAGGCGGGCATCTGTTTCTTCCAGAATGCGATCTACTTTTTCACCCAATTGATGGATGGCCTTCATCTGAGAAGGAGTATAAGGTTTGGTCACTCTTGGCGATTCATAAATCCGGTCTACTTTATTGAAAAAGTCAAACTCTACCGTTGTCTTTTCAGTGAAGCCGGTAACTGGTGCTGCACTTTTATAGTGTGGTGTACAAGCTAAGGGAATGTGCCCCTCTCCTGCTAATAATCCGCTGGTGGCATCCAAGCCAATCCATCCTGCTCCCGGGATGTAAACCTCTGCCCATGCATGCAAGTCTGTAAAATCTTCTTCTGGGCCTGAAGGTCCTTCTTTGGATTTAACATCCGGTTTCAATTGTATTAAATAACCGGAGACAAAACGAGCAGCCAGACCAAAATGACGAAACAATTGTACCAGCAACCAGGCTGAATCCCGGCAAGAGCCCAATTTTTTCTCTAAAGTAACTTCACATGACTGTACGCCACTTTCCAACCTAATGATGTAGTCTATCAACTCATATACGTATTGATTTACAGCCACCAGAAAATCTACTGTTCTGCTATTTTTGAACTTTTGACAGCCATTGAAGCATTCTTTCAGGAGCGGACCTGATTCGTTAATTTCGAGATAGGGCTGTAGCTCTTGTTTTAAAAGCTCAGTGTAGGTAAATGGAAACTCTTCTGCATATTCTTCCAGGAAGAAATCAAAAGGATTGATGGCCATCATATCGGCAATCACTTCAACATCTATCTCAAACTCTTTGACTATATCAGGAAAAACAACTCTGGCCTGATAATTGCCAAAAGGATCCTGCATCCAATTGATGAAGTGTTCTTCTGGTTTAATGTTTAAGGAATAACCAAGGATTTTGGTACGGGAATGTGCAGCTGGTCTCAACCTGATGACTTGCGGCCATAACTTGATTGCACGATCGTAAATGTATTTTGTTTTATGTCTGATTGCTACATGTATACCCATTCGCAGAAATAATTTCAAGTCTTTGTCAAAAAATTCTTTTCGAACTTAGCTTCTAAATTTGAAATAATATTTTTTATGTATATGCTGAAACAGCAAAGAGCATGAATAATAAGGCTTGTAAAGGAATAATGTTTTGATTTTTAATGTGGGATTATAAAAGTGCCTCATTGTCAGGCATTAATCTTGAATTATAATACGCAAAAAAGCTCTTGTAATGTAAGTTTTTGTAGTAAATTAACAGAGCTGCGGAACACCTTTTTTTAAAAAACCACTTATTAGCTATTATGCGAACGCTCCTCAAAAACTATCACGTCAATCCGGGTGTGTTTGATGAAGTCATGCAAGATAAAGAAAGTGACCTTTCTTACTATGAAGGCTTCTTGAAGATATTATCCAAAATGGATCTGGAAGAATTTAAAGGATTGAATGAAAATGCGAAATTGTCTTTCCTCAATCAAGGGATAACCTATGCGCTTTACAATAAAAATGAGAGTGTGGAGCAAATTTTTCCTTTTGATCTTTTTCCGCGTATAATCAATCCGGAAGAATGGCAAACCATAGAAAGTGGGGTTATTCAAAGAAACATTGCGCTCAATTTATTTTTAAAGGATGTCTATAATGAAGGTAAAATCCTCAAGGACAAAGTGGTTCCTGAGCATCTGATTAAGAGTTCTGTTCATTACTGTAAATATATGGAAGGGTTTTTACCCCAAAAAGAGATTTATTGCCATATTAGTGGAACCGACATTATCCGTCATTCTGATGGCTCTTATTACGTATTGGAAGATAATCTTAGAAATCCTTCTGGAGTAAGTTATGTACTGACCAATAGGCTGGCTATGGTTCGTGTACTTCCAGACGCTTTCAAAAACATTACAGTAGAACCCGTTTCTGACTATACCGATCATTTGCTCAATGCACTTTGGAATGTGTCAGGCCGTGAGCTGGGAGATATTTTTTGCGTTTTATTAACTCCTGGAGTTTACAATTCTGCTTATTTCGAGCATACTTTTCTTGCTCATAAGATGGGGATAGAATTGGTAGAAGGTCGAGATCTTTTTGTGGAAGATGATTTTGTTTACCTGAAAACAATTGCTGCTAAAATAAGAGTAGATGTTATTTACAGGAGAATAGATGATGCCTTCCTGGATCCCTTAGTATTTAATCCCGACTCAATACTGGGCGTAAAGGGTTTGATGCGTGCATTTATAAAAGGAAATGTCACGATTGTCAATGCCCCGGGCACAGGAATTTCAGATGATAAGGCGGTTTGTGCTTACGTGCCGGATATGATTAAATATTACCTTAATGAGGAACCTATTTTGAGCAATGTACCTACCTACATCTGCGAAAGGCCCAAAGATTTGGAGTATGTACTTGAAAACATCCGCTCGATGGTGGTAAAACCTGTGGATATGTCAGGAGGATATGGCGTCTGTATTTGTGATCAGATGACGGAGGTTGAAATAGCAGACCTAAAGGAAAAAGTAAAACAGAATCCAAGAAATTATATCGCTCAGCCTAAAATGCTTTTGAGCACACATACTACTTATATAGAAGAGGAAGAGATTTTTGAACCTCGACACATTGACCTTCGTACTTTTACAATCATGGGTGGCAATGAGCCTTATGTGCTAAATGGTGGACTTACCCGAACAGCACTTGTAAAAGGAAGCTTAATTGTCAACTCTTCTCAAGGCGGTGGATCAAAAGATACCTGGGTCATAAAAAATAAATCTTAATGTTAGCAAGAGTTGCAGAAAGCTTGTACTGGATGGGCAGAAATATAGAAAGGGTGGAGCATTGTTCCCGTTTTCTAAAGGTTCAATATTATTCTACACTGGATGCTCCTATGTCGCAGAATAAAGACTTTACCTTAAGGTCAATACTGTTTATGTCTGGGGCAGAAATGGATTTTAAGACACCTATTAACGAAAATTACATCCTTTTTAGGGTCATCCTGGATCCCAATAATACGAATAGCCTCTTTTCTTTGATTAAAAATGTGCGTGAGAATGCAAGAAGTATTCGCAACAATCTCTCTTCTGAACTTTGGGAAGCCATCAATAAATGTTTTTTGTATCTAAAAGACTTGACTAAAACAGCATTCACTTCTTCTCATATTTCAACTTTCTCAGATAATATTAGTATTCACATCGCTCTTATCAAGTCTTCTATTGCGACTACCTTACTACACAATGATATTTGGGGTTTCATCAACCTTGGTATGTATTTGGAAAGATCACTACAAGTACTAAGAATACTAAGAAGTAAAATTTCTGATAGTATCATCTTGAGCAATAATGGGGTCAACAAACCACTTTTACAGTATCAATGGACAACACTTCTTAAGTCGTTGGAAGCTTTTGATGTATACCGGTATCAATACAGGGGCATACTGTCTAAGGAAACAATTTTCGAACTTGTTTTAGAAAAAGATTCTTTTTCAAGATCACTTAAATATTCCATCCAAAAAGTAAAAAATCACATTTCCAGGATCTCAGTGCGCCCAGATTCATACCAATCTGTTATGGATAAATTTGAACAAACGATGCGGGATTGCATTCATTTTAGTGACTATACTGAAGACGAAGATGTTTTGCAGAAGATTAGAGAGGCAAGCGAGTGTTTATCGGATCTGCATTATGATATTGAGGAACTATATTTTAAAT
Organism: Bacteroidota bacterium; assembly: GCA_038530915.1. Classification (GTDB taxonomy): domain Bacteria; phylum Bacteroidota; class Bacteroidia; order Chitinophagales; family Saprospiraceae; genus JANQPA01. Next base: position 5,920 of record JBCBCD010000149.1, on the reverse strand, counting down.
AAATAGGTTAATTTGCTGCGACGCAGCACATCAAGCTATTAGTACTCCATACAACTCATTTTTTAAGAAAATCAAGCTTATATGACGTTTTGTTTGGGAATTCGTGTGAGGGAAGGGCTGATAGCCTTAGCTGACACCAGGATTACCTCTGGAAATGAAACCACTACCTCGAAAAAGATATCACTGCACTCCAGCGATCACGGTTCTCTCTTTTTGATGACATCGGGCTTGCGTTCCATTAGGGATAAGGCAGTCACCTATTTTGATGAGATACTAGATGAACAGGGTGATACTTTCAATAAGATGTATAAAGTCGTCAACGCCTTCGGGGTTCAGCTCCGTCGAGTCGCGGCGGAAGATAAAGCAGCTTTAGCAGCTTCAGGCCTGAGTTTCAATCTCTTTACTATAGTTGGGGGAAAGCTCGATCACGATAAAGATCACAAATTGTACCTACTTTATCCAGAAGGCAATTGGATAGAAATAGGAAGAACCACCCCCTTTACCATCATTGGTAATTCGGGTTATGGCCACCCGATACTCAAACGTACACTCACCTTCGAGTCTAAGCTAAGGTTTGCTTTGAAAACAAGCTTCCTTTCTTTTGATTCTACTCGAGTGAGTGCCAATGATGTCGGTTTTCCCATCGACATTGTGATTTATGACAAAGAAACAGGAGAGATCATCGAAAAACGTTACGAAGAAGCCGATATGAAAAACATCTCCAACACCTGGGGCGATAAGCTCAGCGACATCATCAGAGAGATCCCAGAGGATTGGATTGATAATTTGAATGAGATGTCTCAGTCGGATAAGGGAAGGCCGTTTATTTCGTATGATCAATAGATAAACTAGTATATGAGTTTATTAGTTTAGGTGGTTAGGAGTAGTTTTTATATTCTAAACACCTAAACTTTCTAAACGCTTCTAAGGTAAGTCAAACTCCTCCACAGCCATTCTAATGGGCCATATTTAAATTTCCGCAGCCATAGCTTACTCACTATTATTTGGAAAATGATCATAGTCAGTGCTAAAGCAAATAGATGAATGTTTCTCCATTCGCCAATTTGACCCAGCCCCCAATTAAACAAAATGGCGGTTCCTATAATGGATTGAAAAACATAATTCGTTAATGCAGTGCGACCGTATTCTTTAAAAACATTTAGAATTTTCTGTCCCCTTTTGGTGTGATATACAAATACGAAAATTACTAAAATAATGACGGTAAGGCATATATTGACCAGGTCAAGCAAGTGTAAGCCAACAACCGCCCAGGGGTTACTTAAAGAAAAATCTGTGCCCATTTGATTAAAGGCCAATCCGGTAAACATACCAAACAAAAAGAAACCAACAATGGAAATTAACAACGCCCAACGGGTAGCCTGTTTGTATTTTTCAAACTGAGCAAAATAGTTGACCCGACCAAGCCATGTTCCCAATAAAAAGAAAGCAAAGGTGAGATAAAAACGATAGAAAACACTCAGTTGATATTCCATCTTCATTCTAAATCCATCGGTAGCATTAGAATAAATAACATCGGCAAATGTACCGTACTTTAATGCTTGCCAATAATCTTTTACTTCAGGACTTTCAGGGCTAATAGCGGGACCACCGAAAATAGTACTTTCGCCAAAGACTTGAAACAAAGCTATGCGTGGTACGCCTAAAAAGATGATGGCAACCACCGCCCACAACCACTTATTACTGAGTGGAAGAAAAAGAATTAATAACGGAGCTAAAAGGGCATAAATGGTCAAAATATCTCCACGATAGAGACAGTGATGTAAGAAACCAATAATAAACAAAAGGAATATTCGCCAGAGGTACCGAAAACGATAATCAACATTTTTTTTCTGTGCATTATCAAACTGTATGTAAAAACTCCATCCAAATAGCAAAGAGAACAAAGCAAAAAACTTTCCACGCAAAATAAATTGAATAAAGCCATCAACAACATTATCTATCGTTCCTTGGCGGGCACCTTCCAGTGCTTCTGCAGGTAATGGAGAACCGGCATACTGTTCAACGATATGTACGATTACAATGCCTGCGAGGGAAAAGCCCCGCAGAGCATCCACTATTTCAATTCGTTTTGATGTAGGTATTGTTTTCATAAGGAGTATCAATTTACCAAAATAAATAAGATCTCCTATGGATTTTATGCCCCTTCTCCAAACATAATCAAAATAGCTTCTGTAGCTTCATCTGTCTCATTCCACCACTTGTGGTGTACATTGGGTGGAATAAATAGGGTATTACCTTCAGGTAGACTTACACGTTTACCATCCACTTCACCCTCAGTAGTGCCTTTGATAGCCACTATCATGATGGGGAAAGGCATGGCTTGTTCTCTTGGGTCTTGTCTGACCTTTTCTTCTGGCAATACTCTATACCAGGCAGTACGTAAGCCTTTTTCATAATAAAAAACCACAAAATTAGAACCATGTGCTCTGCGAGTAAGGCCCTCCCCAAAAGGGATGGATTCAGGAAAACCTTTGGTCCAAAAATGAAATGAAAAAGGGTTGATTTTGTCATCTTCTTCCTGAGTAGGTTCGTAGCCTTCCATATTATAGACGCTCATGGGCGTATAATCGCCTGAAAAAGCTTTTCCTTGTGCGGTGAGGGCATTCAACTTACCTTCATAGATCCCTTGTAAAGTGAGGTATTCAATTTTGTAAACAAAGGTTTTTATATTAGGTAGCCCTTCTTTGAGGATCACTTCCCATTTGTCATCAACTTTTTTTCCTGTGACTACGACCGTCCATTGACCTTGCTCGGGGACTTCTATACCAAAGGACATCGGTTCTGCTGCAAAACGATCCATTCGATAGTCGGCGACATAACTTTCGATAATGGCTTCTGCATTAGAATGAATATCCTGTGCTTGAAGCAATGGATATGAAAAAAACAAACTCATGAAAAGAATAATAATCGGATGCGTTTTCATAAAATAATGATTAAAGTTTTGTGAATGATATGGTCACAAAACAATAGCTTACCTATTTGATAGTCAATAATTTAAAACAGGATGTGGTGAATGAACAGCTTTTAGGGGCGAATAGTCAGGAGTTGACGAATGATCTCGGTATATTTTTTAGAAACCGGAATTTGGTCCTCATATTCCTTAAGTGAAATTAGCATACTTCTGCTAGTCATCTTTTGTATGTTGAAGTACTCTATGTTGATCAAATGTCGCCTGTGGCATCGGTAGATCGGACTGATTTGATTGACGAGTTGTGATTCAATATTCTTTAGGCTGGACCTCAATACTTCCTTTTTGCGTTTTCCATTGTCCAAAAAATGAATATCTACATAGTTGTCATCGCTACTGATGTATAGGATATTTTTGGGTTTAATGCGTAGCGCTTTTCCACCTTCAATAGTTAGATAGTATTCTTCACTATTAGAAAAAAGAGAGACATTTTTTCTATTAAAATATTGATACAAGCCCAGAGAGAAAAAGGTAACTATCAGAGCCATGCCTAATGTTCTGGCTATTACAAAGAAGTATTCAAGCAAGGTGAAATTACTAAATCCAGCCAGAAAACTCTTGTACAAAAATACTACTGCACCAATGAAAAGCATGACCAATGTATACCAAAGGATAGCCTTCTTTAAAGTCCACTTATTGAAGATCGAAGGAAAGCAATAAGGAATAAGCCATTCTATAAACAGATAAGCAAGAATGAACACAACTCCTATACTGATAATTGCCAATTCATAAAACCACTGCTCATTGACATTCTCAATACCAAACGGCTTGAACAGTATTATGAAAAGGCTACAACTGAGTCCTATCAAACAAACCCAAAGCAGGTTCCGTCTATTTCGCTTGGGGCGAGGAAAAGGTGTGTTGAGGAGTTTTATTGCGTTCATGATTATCAGATAATGCTATAGAGGATAAACGGGGATTTGAAGAAGTTGTTTGTGGCAATTTATATTATGTATTAATATCTCAACAGCTTGATGAAACATATTATGCTAGATCTTATCTTAAGTCGACTAGTTGGATAGTTTTTGGCACAGATATTATTTTTTAAGAACAATTGCTTTTCTTGTAGGTATATTTTATAAACAACCGACATTAGCCATGAAAAAAATCTTCTGGGTATTAATAGCTGTCGTGCTATTTAGCAGCCACGATATGTACCTCAAACTGGATACTTATTTTCTTAATCCAAATATTTATGCTCGCATCAAGTTGTACAACGGAACTTTTGAAAAGAGTGATAATATTATCGCTCGTGACCGAATAATTGATGCCAGTCTGGTAGGAAATGGTCAACGGGTAGCAGTGGATACGACACAGTGGAGCGAAAGGGAAGACATTACCTTTTTGAATTTTAGGACTGGTGATGCTGGCACTTGGATGGCAGGAGTATCTACCCGAGCAAGAAATATTGAAATGGAGGCAGAAGCTTTCAATGATTATCTGGCACACGATGGTGTATTGGATATGTTGGAATGGCGCAAAAAGAATGATGCCCTGGATCAGGATGCGGTAGAAAAATACTCCAAGCATGTGAAAACCATCTTTCAGGTGGGTGATGAAAAATCAGATGATTGGCAGACCGTCTTGGGCTACCCAATTGAGTTTGTCCCACTCAAAAATCCATACGAACTAGAATCTGGTGATGAACTACCAGTACAATTATTATGGCAAGGCGAGCCCTTGGCCAATCAATTGGTTTATGTAGGCGGTGCTGAAGATCACAGCCATGATCACGATCACGACGAAGGACATAGTCACGACCATGATGATGATGAAGGGCATGATCATGATCACGATGAAGCGCATAGTCACGATCATGATGATGAAGAGGGCCATGATCATGATCACGATGAGGCGCATAGTCACGACCATGATGATGAAGAGGGGCATGATCATGATCACGACGATGATGACCATAACCACAATACAACTCAACAATTCAGAACGGATGCATCGGGAAAACTCAATATCCCACTTAAGAATGATGGAATTTGGTACTTACGGACCATTCATTTAGAGCTATCAGAAGAGGAGGGACTTACTCATGAATCCAATTGGGCAACTTTGACTTTTGAAGTAACACATACTCATGGTGACGACCTTCCTCACGATCATGATCATGAGGAAGGTTTAGGCATCCCTTCATATACATATTGGATAGGAAGTGCAGTATTGATCTTTGGATTATTTTTATGGTTTAATCGCAAAGGAGAATGAAAAAATATCTAGGATTAGTTTTGCTACTATTGGTGCCGTTTTTTTTATTGGCACATGATGTCACAGATGCAGATCAGGAAATACTACTCAATGGTGGCTTAGGTGCATACATTTGGGTAGGTGCCAAACACATGCTTACTGGCTATGATCATTTGCTATTCTTGACGGGTGTTATTTTTTACCTAAACGGCTTTCGAGACATTGTAAAGTTCATTACAGCCTTTACCATTGGCCACAGTATCACCCTGATTTTTGCTACCTACTGGGGCATCAAAGCCGACGAACATTTAATAGATGCAGTCATTGCCTTAAGTGTATTGTACAAAGGATTTGAAAACCTGGGAGGATTTGAGAAAGTCTTCAAAGTCAAATCACCGAACTTGCTAGCCATGGTGGTTGTCTTTGGTTTGATTCATGGTTTTGGTCTTTCTACTCGACTACAGTCTTTTGCCTTAGGCACTGAGCAATTGTTGGCTAAAATCGTTAGTTTCAATATAGGCGTAGAATTAGGGCAAGTTTTGGCCTTAATCCCTATTGTTTTCATCATTACCCAATGGAAAAAACTCAAGAGCTACAAAGCCTTTTACAAGGCAGTCAATTACTATTTGATAGTGGCAGGTGTGTTTTTGTTTTTGTATCAGATGGGAGGATATTTTGGTGTAGTGTAGGGTTGAGGGTGTAGAGTGTAGTGGGCCACTAAACCCTACACTCTGG
>JBCBCD010000148.1:7802-10636 GCA_038530915.1 Bacteroidota bacterium | reverse complement strand
TGTTCGATCAGATCAAATTTACGCTCGATTATTTTTTGCGTTTTGTCCCTGTTACTTTTTTGTCTATTTACATGATTTTGAGAAAGGATACACCTGCTTTAGACCGTACTGTTGGGGCAATATGGATGCCATTGGTTTTATTAGCCATTCTCTTACCAGGTAAAGAGTTCAGTCATTATTTTATTCAAATGATGGTGCCTACCAGCATCTTGGCAGGTGCTTTTTGGGATACACCTATAGGTAAAAGACCTAAATGGTTAAGAGCAATTACTTCTTCGAGAATAGGTATCCCTTTATTGGGACTGTTCCTTGGAATAATTGTATATTTTATGAAGGTAGATTATTTGGACAAGCCGGATTATCCCAAGGAAATTGCATCCTACCTGAAGGAAAATATGGAAGATGGAGAACAAGTTTATGTAGGCAACTTTGGTCAGGTTATTTACTTTCTTTTGGATCAACAGAGCCCTATTCCGTATGTACATAGTTCTTTAGTATGGAAGGAAAGCCACCAATATGCCTTGATGATTGATAAATATGAAGTTTGTGATCAAATAAAATTTACCCAACCGGATTATATAGTTAGGGAATATGAAAGTAAAGATCAAGCCCTGCCTTTGGAAGATTGGATCCAAGCCAATTACCTACCAGTAAAAAGCTGGCATGAAGATAGAATCCTACTTTATCAGAAAAAATAAAGGCAAAAGGAAAAAAATGGCATTTCTCATTGTCTAACCTCAAAAACAAACTTGATATGAGATATGCCTTACTCTTTATTTTTTGTCTAGTCGCGCCAATACTATCCTTTAGTCAACGAGGAGGAAACGGTGGAAGTGGAATTTTTGGAGTTGTTGTTGATGAAGATGGAACGACTCCATTAATCGGCGCTCACGTCGCTCTTAAAGACCCAAGCAGTCAGGCTGAAATCACTGCAACAGTAACCAATGAAAGAGGATTTTTTGCATTTAGAGAAGTAGAAAAAGGGACCTTTATGTTAGAGGTGACCTACATTGGATATGCCAATTTAACAAAAGAAATAACTGTTGGTGATGGACCAACTCGAGCAGGAAGATTGCAGATGTCAGTTTCTGCTACCAAGATCGATGAAGTCTTGGTCAAGGAAAAAGCCATCAGAGCACAGCAAAAAGGTGATACCACCGAATTCAATGCAAATGCCTACAAAACAAATCCTGATGCTAGTGCTGAAGACTTACTTAAAAAGATGCCAGGAGTAGTTAGTAATAATGGGCAGGTGGAAGCTCAAGGTGAAAGAGTAGGCAGAGTTTTGGTTGATGGAAGAGAGTTTTTTGGAAATGACCCCAATGCAGCACTCAAAAACCTACCTGCTGATGTAATTGAAAAAATTCAGGTCTTTGATCAACAGTCTGATCAGTCTCAATTCACTGGTTTTGACGATGGCAATACGACCAAGACCATCAATATTGTGACTAAATCCAATATGAGAAATGGTCAGTTTGGTAAAATGTATGCTGGTTTTGGCCCTGATGAAGGAGATAACAGATACCAACTTGGTGCCAACCTCAATTTCTTTAATAAAGATGCTCGTATTTCGATTATTGGGATGTCCAATAACATCAATATTCAAAACTTCAGCAGTGAAGACTTACTAGGAGTGGTTGGTTCTGCTGGCAGAGGTAGAGGCAGAGGTGGATTTGGAGGTAGAGGCGGCCGCGGTGGTGGAGGTACAGCTGATTTTATCGTAGGTTCACAAAATGGTATTTCTACTACTAATGCTATTGGTTTGAATTATTCCGATAGGTGGGGAGATAAAGTTGAAGTAAGTGGTAGTTACTTCTTCAATCAAAGTGATAATGACAACCTGGAAGAATTGAACAGGCAATTTTTTACAACTTCCGATTCTGGGCAAGTATACATAGAAAACAATATTGCAGAGAGTAGAAACATTAACCACAGAATGAATTTCCTTTTCGATATTAAGCTTAACGATAAAGATCAAATCAGAATAAGACCGAGAGTCACTTTTCAGGACAATAGTGGGTTTGAAAACACATTTGGTGAAACTACTCTGGGCAGTCAATTGCTCAATGATACTGAAATCAATAATACATCAGAATTACAGGCAATTAATTTTTCGAATAGCATATTGTACCGCCACAGGTTTGATAAAAGTAGAAGGACCATTTCACTTAATGTGACAACTGGCTATAACTCTAATTCCGGAGACCTTTTCCTTTTCTCTGAAAATAACTTCTTTGGCCGAGGTACTCAAACACAGTTGATCGACCAGTTTACAGATTTGTTGTCTGATGGATTCAATCTATCTACTTCGCTTAGTTATACTGAGCCGGTAGGTAAAATGGGGATGTTGATGTTCCAGTATCGTGCAAGTTTCAATCAAACTGACTCAGATCGAGAGGCCTTTGATTTCAATGATGATACGGATGAGTATGATTTAATGAATACGGAATTATCCAATGTCTTTACCAGTGATTATAATACACATTTATTTAGCACCGCCTATAATGCAAGAGGAAAAAAGACCTTTTTCATGCTTAGAGCGCAAGCTGAATTAGCTACTTTGGATAATGAACAAACCTTTCCAAATCCACTCGATTTAAACAGAAATTTCTTCAATATTTTACCCATGGCCATGATGCGCTATCAATGGTCTAGAGAAAAAAATGTTAGAATTTTCTATCGTACCAATACGCAGGAACCATCAATCAACCAACTTCAGGAAGTTATTGATAATTCAAACCCAATACTGCTTTCAACAGGTAATCCTGCTTTAAGACAAACTTATCAGCACAGTGTATTTGTAAGGTACACCAATACCCAAGCGCAGAAAGGAA
>JBCBCD010000148.1:0-7792 GCA_038530915.1 Bacteroidota bacterium | reverse complement strand
CGGTGATGTCAGACATCACCGTTAATGGAACACTATTGCAGCGAGGTAGCCAATTGACACGTCCAGTCAACTTAGACGGATATTGGAATGCAAGGACTTTTATTACTTATGGCATGCCGGTAGGTTTTATAAAATCTAATCTGAATTTAAATATTAATGCAAATTATGTAAGAACTCCTGGTTTGATCAATGATGAAACCAATTTTGCTAATAGCACTACATTGGGTTTGGGGGCAGTCTTAAGCAGTAATATCAGTGAGAAAGTAGATTTTACTTTATCATCCAGATCTAGTGTAAACTTTATTGACAATACGCTGCAAGAGCAACTGAATCAGGAGTACATTTCACAAAACACTGATTTAGCAATAAATATCATCTTTGGACCGGGTCTTGTATTTCGAACCAATGTAGCCCATCAACTATTTGATGGACTTACGGATAATTTTAATCAGGATTTTTGGTTATGGAACATAGGTATCGCTAAAAAAGTATTCAAAAATCAAAGAGGAGAGTTCCAATTGTCTGTCTTTGATGTACTGGAACAGAACAACAGCATTTCCAGATCAGTGAATGAGACGTATATTGAAGATATCAGAACTTTAGTATTACAACAATATGCGATGTTAACCTTTACTTATCAGTTGAGAAACTTTGGTACTCCACCCGCTCAAAATGATAGAGGTAGGGGCGATCGCCCATGGGGAAGGTTTTAAATAATCTATTGAGCCGTTCACAAAAGTGAACGGCTCAATACAAAAAAATTAACTTCAAATGAAACTAACTACTCAATTAATTATCCTTTTTTTAGCAGTGATGACAATGGCTTGTGGATCTTCACAAAAAGCTACTGCAGAAGACAATGTAAATGTGTCTAATCCTGGTGTGGATAATCCGGCTTTAAGAAATTCTCAAGGTAGAGTACAAGGACAATTACAACAACAGTATCAGGAAATGGTAGCTATGTTGGAATTGACTCCTGAACAAGAAACAGAATTTTCTGCCATTACTAGAAAATACCGTGAAAAGATGCAGGCGATTAGACAAAACAATCAAGGTGACTTTCAGAGCATGCGTTCAGAAATGCAAACCTTAAGGCAAGAACAAAATGATGAGCTAAAAGCAATCTTAACAGTAGAACAATTTGAGAAATATCAAAATTATGTCAAAGAACAACGACAAAATATGCGAGGCCGTAGAGGCAATGGAAATGGATAGGTTCAGAATTTAATTTTGATTTCGTCTTATGTACTAGAAATTTACTCTTTTAGTTTGTATACGAACCATTACATTATAAGGGGTTGACCATTAACTGGTTAACCCCTTATCTATATGGGGTAATTATTTAGGTTTGACAAATGTAAGCTGAGAGACAATGCTTGATTTCAGAATAATATTTAGAATTATTTAACTTAATCTCATGAACAAATATTAATCTATGTATATAGCGATGTCTATTTACCCTTTTTTTTTCGTAAAACTTTTTTATTTTGGCAAATATTAAATTTTATTTCGCCCCAGTAAAGCAATTATTTAAGCGACATTCCTAGTTTAACCCACAAATAAATTTTAATGGACTATTGATTAAGAGAATAAAAATCTATTAGTAAATAGTTACCTCTAAGAGAGAGGTGACATCCTATTGAATCTGTTATTTACACTTAATTAAAACTCACTAATCTATGAAGAAGCTTAAACTAATGATGCTTCCAGTGCTTTTGTGTTTATTCACATCAGCAGCTTATGCACAGTTCACCGTTAAGGGTGTAGTGTCTGATGCAAATGGAGAGCCATTAATTGGCGCAACAGTAGTAGTAAAAGGAACTGCGAAAGGTACTGCCACAGATGTAGATGGTAGCTTTTCTATTGAGGTTGACGGTTCCAGCGCGACCTTAGAAATTTCTTACACTGGTTTTTCGACTAAAGAAGTAGCTGTTTCTCCAAGCAATAGCAATCTTACTATTGCTTTGGATGATGCTGTATCTGCTTTAGATGAAGTAGTTGTTGTAGGTTATGGATCTACACGTAAAGAAGCCTTAACGGGTTCTGTAACTACATTAACAAGTGACGCACTAGAAAGTGTACCTCTAGCCTCAGTAGAGCAAACCTTACAAGGTAATGTAGCTGGTTTGCAAGCTAATATGGGCAACGGTCAGCCTGGTGCTAATGTACAAATCCGTATTCGTGGCCAGGGATCTATTTCTGCATCTGCAGAGCCATTGTATGTTATCGATGGTATTCCTGTAGCTTCTGGTTCTTTAACCAACTCTACAGAGACTTCTAACCCAATGGCAACCATCAATCCAAATGATATTGAGACAGTAACCGTTTTGAAAGATGCATCAGCAACTGCAATTTACGGTTCTCGTGCAGCAAATGGTGTTATCTTGATTACTACTAAGAGTGGTAAGACAGGTAAACCAAAAGTACGTTTTACAGCACAGGTAGGTGCTAATGACTGGGCAGTAAATGATGATAGAAGATTGCGTTCATTAGACGCAGCACAGTACACAGATTTATACTTGGAAGGTTGGGTAAACAGAGGTGAAACGGTACAAGAAGCGATCGATCGTTTCAACAACCAATATCCTGATCCTATTTCAGGTAATCCAGCAGTTGATATTACGGATAATGGAAACGGAACTTGGTCTTTAGGTACAATACGTGTTGATAATAATTGGTTGGAAGAACTGTCTCGTACGGGTATCAACCAAGATTACAACGTAAATGTAAGTGGTGGTACAGATGTTGTAAATTACTACACATCTGCTGGATATTTCAAGCAAGAAGCGCCAATCATTGGTTCTGAATTAGAGCGTTACTCTGCAAGAGTAAACTTGGGCATCAACGCAAGCAAGAGACTGAAATTTACAAACAACTTGACTATTTCTCATACTGCACAGATGGGTATGAATGACGGTACTCGTTGGGCGAATCCAATGTACAATGGATACTTACTGGCTCCAGTAATTCCAGCTAGAAATGCAGAAGGTTTGTTCTATGACGGTCACAAGTCATTCTTCATGGGTGGTAATAACCCAATTGGTAGTTTGAGTGGTGATGATACACAAGAATGGACTATCGTTCGTATCATTGATAACTTGACTGCATCTTTTGAAATTTTGGATGGTCTTACTTTCAAAACGGCTTGGTCTATTGATTTGACTAACTTCCGTGAAAACTACTTCAGAAATGCACGTTATGGTGATGGCCGTAACTCTGGCGGTTTTGGTTCTGAAACAACAGATAATAATACCAACTGGATTGGTACTCAGACCTTGACTTATTTCACATCATTCAATGATGCACACAACTTGGATTTCTTGGTTGGTTATGAAGCTCAAAACTCACAGTCTCGTCGTGTAACTGCAACAGGTGAGGAATTCCCACCTAACCCGAACTTACGTACTCTGAACAATGCTGCAATCAGTGATCCAGCTACTTCTAGTTTGTTCGGTTTTGCATTTGAGTCTCTTTTTGGACAAGTAAGTTATAATTACAACTATAAGTATTATTTATCTGCATCTGTACGTAGAGATGGTTCTTCACGTTTTGGTGTAGAAAATAGATATGGTACTTTCTGGTCTATCGGTGGATCTTGGCGTTTAGATCAAGAGCCATTCATTCAGGATATTGGCTTTATCAATGAGTTGAAACTTCGTTCTAGTTATGGTGTAACTGGTAATGCAGGTATAGGTAACTTCGACCACTTGCCATTGATTTCTTTCTCTGGTATTGATTATGATGGAGCTCCTGGTGGTGCTTTCTCTTCTATCGGTAATACAGAGTTGACTTGGGAGGAAAGCAAGTCATTCAACATTGGTCTTGACTTTGCAGTAGCTAATTCTGCAATTAATGGTACATTGGAATACTTCCGTAGAGAATCTGACAACTTGTTGTTGGATGTTCCAATCTCTAGGACTACTGGTTTTGGTAGTGTAACCAGAAACTTTGGTGCTATGGTAAACAGAGGGGTAGAGCTTACTTTGAATGCAAGTATTATCAATCAAGCTGACTTCAACTGGAGTGTTGGTGGTAATATTACCTTCTTGCAGAATGAAATTACAAGATTGGATGAACCATTCTTAGCAGGTACACATGACAGATTTAGAAGAGAGGAAGGAAGAGATTATAACGAATACTATATGTTTGGTTGGGCAGGTGTAAACCCTGATGATGGTTCACCATTATTCTACACAGATGCGACCGAAACAACTACTACAAGTAATATCAACGAAATTGATCGTTACTACCAAGACAAATCAGGTAACCCAGATTTCTTTGGTGGATTCAATACGTTTATCAAATACAAAGGCTTCTCTATTGATGCTAAGTTTACTTACTCTTGGGGTAACTGGTTGTATGATGCAACAGCATGGGTATTACAAGGTGATGGTCGTTTTACTCCTCGTAGCCAGTCTCACTTGGTATTGGACAGATGGCAGCAGCCAGGTGATGTAACAGAAATACCTAGGTTTGAGTGGGGTAACCGTTCTAACTCTAACTTGAGAGGATCTACACGTTTCTTATTGGATGGTTCACACGTTCGTTTGAGAAACTTGACAGTAGCATATGACTTGCCAACAGCATTGGTATCTAAATTGAGAATGACAAATGCTAGAGTATACCTACGTGGTATCAACTTGTTAACGTTCACTCGTGATCCTGATTTATATGCTGATCCGGAAGCAGATGTTAATGGTTTCATTAACTCTCCCGTACCTAACTTAAGAACGATCTCATTCGGTATCGATGTAGGATTCTAATTTGAATTGAGACATTAAAAAAATAATTAATCTCTTATTCAAAAAAAATTGAAATGAAAAAAATTCAAATATTATTAATAGCTATTGTCTTTTTAGGACTTTCTTCTTGTGAAGATGACTTCTTAACTGTTAACCCGAGTGCCGCTTTACCACCAGAGGTAGCGTTGCAATCTGTGGATGACATGCAAACTATTTTGACAGGGGTTTACTCTCAAATGCAGAGTGCCAACTGGTATGGTCGTTACTTCGTTTTGGTACCAGATGTAATGACTGATGATGTAAAACAAAATGCAAGTGCTAACCGTGCCAAAGATTGGGCAGAATACAGTGGTACACGTTTTGATGGTATCGCTTCAGGTATGTGGTCAACACTTTACACTGGTGTTTTGCGTGCGAATACCATCATCAATGCAACTATTGAAGTACCTGCTGCAGCACAGGATCGTGCGAATCAATTATTAGGTGAGGCTTATGCTGTTAGAGCTTTAGCACACTTTGATTTGGTACGTTTATATGCACAGCATTATGGATTTACTGGTGATAACTCTCATCCTGGTATACCTATTGTATTGGAATTTGATCAAAACAATGAGCCTACTCGTTCTACAGTAGCTCAGGTATATGCACAAATTGAATCTGATTTTACTCAAGCTATTTCATTGATGAATGAAAGTAGAGGAAAAGGATTTTTCTCTGTAGAAGCAGCTCAAGCGATCATGGCTCGTATTAAGTTGTACCAGGGAGATTACTCTGCTGCTGAAAGCATGGCTTCAACGGTAATCAATTCTCCAAACACTGGTTTAACTTCTGCTGACAATTACATCTCAACTTGGCAAGCTGATGGATTTTCTCCTGATGCTATCTTTGATGTAGTAATGCTAGAAACAGACAACCAAGGTGCCAATGCATTGGGTCGTATGTATGTAGTAGACGGATACGGTGATTACTTGCCTTCTCAGGATTTAGTAAGTATTATCGAAGGTAGAGGAGATGACGTGCGTATGGGCTTCTTCTTAGAAGATAATGAAACTTTAGGTGGTGTATTTGGTAACCTTCGCATGGATAAATTCCCAAGTTTGGTTGGTGCTGATAACACTCCTGTTGTTCGTTTGGCTGAAATGTACTTAATCCGTGCAGAAGCACGTGCAAGAACTGGTAATGAAGCTGGTGCAATTGAAGATTTGATGACTATCCGCTCTCGTGCATGGGCATCTGCTCCAATGGTAACTGCTTCTGGTCAGGCTTTATTGGATGAAATCGAAGAAGAGAAGCGTATTGAGTTGTCTTACGAAGGCCACCGTCTTTGGGAATTGATGCGTATGCAAAGAGACGTTGTTAGAAATGATTGTACTGCTCCTGCTGAAGCTTGTACGATTACTTATCCTAGCGATCGTTTCGTTATCGCTATTCCTGATGATGAGATCAATGCGAATCCTAATATGACTCAAAACACTGGTTACTAGTGGATAAGTTTACTAGATGATAAGGTTATTAGTTTAACCTAGCATAAAGCAAGAGGAATATGCCCTTTGGTATATTCCTCTTTTTAGTTGTTAGTTCTTGGTTTTTAGTTGCTATGATGGAATAAATTACACTAAACCAACAACTAACGATGACCCATGAATTCATCCATAGAAGTATAAACTTTGAAACCTTTACCAATGATTTTGTCATACCAGCGAGTAGGTAATAACCCCCTAACTATTGGAAGTAAATTTACACCCCAAGGCATTCTTTTAATGATTTTATTACCTTGAATGGCTGTAAGAATATTTCTGGCAGCCACATCTTCGTCGAGTATTGGTGAAAGTACTGGCCCTTTTGCGCCTTCAAACATACCCGTATTGATGTAACTTGGACAAATGGTCGTTACTTTGATGTTGCTTTTTTGTTTTTCTAATTCTACCCTCAAAGATTCGGACCAGCCCAATACGGCCCATTTACTTCCTACATAAACCACCATATTGGGGGTGGGCGTATAGGCAGCAGCCGAAGCAATATTGACAATATGGCCTGCTGATTTGCCATTAAAATGATCCATAAATGCACGGGTGCAATGCATAACTCCACTGACATTAATGTCTATGGTCTTCTGTATGTCTTCATTACTGTGTTGATCAAAGCGCTTTCCAGCTACAATACCGGCATTATTTACTAAAATATCTACCGGTTGGTTTTGTTCCAATAATTGATTGGCTGCCTGGTAAATAGTATCAGAATTAGACATATCTACTATTTGTGTAAGCACTTGATAACCGGCTGTAGTCCATTCTTTTTGGGTTTTTTCAAGGTTTTCTTGATTGATGTCCCAAATGATGATTTTAGCAGCACCAGCTTCCAGACAGAACCGACCTAGCTTTTTCCCAATTCCTCTGGCTCCGCCTGTGATCAAAATATTCTTATCCTTGATATTCGTCATCGATGTGGTATTTTTGGTAGCTTATTTTTATCTTATAAAAGAAATCATGCGTCTTTTTTGGGGTTAACACGTCCTCAGTAATACACTGTAAGTGAATGCCTGGAATACAGATTGATACTTTAAAAAATCCTAAGATGAGCAATAATACTTCTTGGTCCAATTTAAGTGAAATACTATATGCTTTCATATTAAAAAAAACAAAGGATGAAAGCTTAGCCAAAGATCTTCTTCAGGAAGCATTGGTTAAAATTTATCTTAAACGCTCACAGCTGGTCAATGAAGACAAACTGATGAGTTGGGCGTTCAAAATAACAAGAAATATTGTTTTTGATTATTACAGAAAAAATAAGAATGCTGAATTACATCATGAAGTAGTCAGTGGTAGTGCCGAAACGGATGATTCATTGCACAACCTATTGGCAGAATGGATTCCACAGGCTATACAGTTACTTCCTGAGCCATACAGAGAAGCTATTTTTTTAACCGAAATCAAAGGATTGTCTCAGAAAGAATTAGCAGAGCATTTGGGGATCTCTTATTCAGGTGCTAAATCAAGAGTTCAGAGAGGTAAACAAAAACTAAAAGCCATCATATTGGAATGTTGTGTGAT
>JBCBCD010000147.1:0-10671 GCA_038530915.1 Bacteroidota bacterium | reverse complement strand
ACACTTTTACCATCTACTGCATTGCTTACATTGCCCGGATCTGGTTCGTCCACGAGATGAGCAGTTATTTGGTTGCCCCAAAAGTTGAAATCAATCCAACGATCAGATGTACGGCCTACAGAACAGCCCAATAGACCTTCATAAAAATCACGTGTTTCTTTTAAGTTATTGACTGGAAATGCTAAGTGAAATGGCTGCATATTTTTGATGTTTTTATATTTTGATGCTTTGACCCAATCTACCAACCTCTATACTTCGGCGGTTTCACTCCATTCAATCTAGCATAAATAATGGCTTCCCCTCTATGGTGTGTTACGTGGTCATTCATTAAGGTTAATATTTGTCTTTTGCTCATCTCTCCGGCAAAAAAGTCGACTTTTTCTTCCAGAAGCTCAGGTGTTAATCCTTTAACTGCATTTAATGATAAGTCAAACCCTTTTTCTAATATTTGGAGGGTTTCTTCCTTGTTGTAGTCTTTTTTCCTTAAATCATATTCGATTTTTTCACCACCCAAATAACTGCTACAAAGCCAATTCATATTGCCTACCATATGGAGCATCAGTTCTGTAAAATTCATTTGATCCTCCGTAGGTTTATAGCTATAATCTTCTGCTGGCATTGATCGAGCCAATTCCATAGTAAAAGCTTTGGCATTGGTCCATTTTTGTTCAAACTCAGTGATCAATCCACTTTGACCATTTGCAGCAGTCAAGAAGAAAATAAAAATACAAATTGAGAATAGTGTTTTTTTCATGATTAAGGCATTTAAAATTTTGTGTTTATTTTCCAATAGGGCCTAACTCAATTCCTTCAGAATAGGCTACTTTAATATTATTATCGCTTAGTGCTTTTTTTATGTTCTTATTTGCTTGGAAATATACATCCCAGTAATCTTCTGTATTAGAATAAGGTCTGACTGCTAAGATAATATTGTGGGTGTCAAAAGTTTCTATACCAACCATAGGTTCCGGACTTTCCAAAACCTTAGGTGTGGCTTTAACTGCGTCCATTAAAATTTGCTCCACCTTATTGAAATCTTCTCCGTAAGGCATACTTATCTGCAAGTCTACACGCAAATGACTTGTAGTTGAAAGGTTGGTGATAATACCACTGGAAGCAGTTGCATTAGGAATGATCACTGTTTTATTGTCAAGTGTGGTTATAATTGTATTAAAGATTTGGATTTCTGTGACATGGCCCATCTGGTCTTCTATATTTACTAAATCTCCAGTTCTGTAAGGACGAAAGATAAGGATCATAACTCCAGCTGCAAAATTACTTAAGCTGCCTTGTAACGCTAAGCCTACTGCAAAACCTGCTGCTGCCATTACTGCCACAAAAGACGACGTTTCCAAACCGACAATTCCGGCTGCACTAAAAATGAGTAGGATCTTTAGGGTAACGCCGATCATAGACCCAAGAAATGGACGAAGATCATCATTGATACCCGCTTTTTGCATGCCTTTTTCTATTCTATGGGTGAAAAAGCGGATGACTCTAAAACCTATAATCAATAACAGTAGCGCGGTGAAAAGACTAGGAAGATACGCTATTGCCACATCTATTAAATAGTTGATACTTTCTTGTAGTTGTAGTTCCATTTTATATTGTTTTGAAGATTAATCGATCGATACTCCAATTGTCCCATTCATAAGGTAACAAAAGGAAGGCCACCAAAAGAATAGTTCTGGGAAACACATGACTTAAGTTCCAAATAGGCTCGGATAAGCCATGGCCAAAACTAACGATGATAAGGACCAAACCCAAAGCATAGGCTGCCCAGTATCTAAATAAGCCTAGGATCAGAAGGAGGCCACCTAATAATTCTGTAAGAGAAGTGTAATACAAAGCAAAATTGAGAACAAACCTTGGTAAGAGTGCCTCATAAGAAGCAAAGACATTTTTATAAACATTTTCAAGTCCCCAGCTAAAAACTTTTCCATAACCTTGCATCAAGAATATGAATCCTAGTACTGATCTGAGGATGAAAACACCTACGGTTCGATTCATTTGCTTATAGTTTTACACAAATGTATTATATCCAGTCCAATTCCTGTAACTTTTGTAAGGCATAATGTCCGGCGGTGACATGCATAGCCTGAATGAGTTGATTGTTATTGAGTAATTCTATGAATTCTTCTATGGTGAGCATGATCAATTCAATTTGTTCACTTTCGTCGAGCTGCTGTTCTTGCTTTTTTACTCCGTTTAAAGCCAAAAAGCCATGCACCAAATTGCTTTGATTGGCGGGATTAGGGGCACAAGTACTTAGGTGAATGATTGTATCAAAAAAATAACCTGTTTCTTCCAACAATTCACGTTGGATGGTCTCTTCAGGGCTTTCATTGGGATCGACACTTCCACTTGGTAATTCTAACACCGTAGCACCAATACCAGGGCGAAATAATTTGGTAAGTATTACTTGTCTATCTTCAGTTATGGCCACCGCATTGACCCAATCGGGATATTCCAATACATAAAAAGGACTGATGATATTGCCATTCGGCATTTTGAAATCATCGGATCTTACTTTGATCCATTTTTCGTTGAGGACATATTTACTGTTGATCTTTTCCCAATCCAATGGATGTTTAGGATGCATAGTTTTTAGGGGTGAAAATAAATAGACAATCCGGCATTAATACAATGAATCTGTCCAAAACCCATGAAAACCCAACGGAATATTATGTGGCAACACTCCTTTAGCCACCGAACTCAAATCATCCGCTCTCAAAATGTGCAATTCCGTTTGCTCTAATTCAGTATTGAATAACAACATGATGAGGTATCCATCATCTTCAGATTTTGGATTTTCTGCAGGAACAAAAACCGGTTCGCCAGTCAGTGAAGGAGCAAAATCTCGTAGCAAGGTATCTTTATTTTGGACGTCTACTTTGGCTACACCGGTAAGAATAAATTCTTTGGTATCACTTGGTCCCGAAATGTTCCAGGAGTATTGATAAGGTTTGCCTTCCAAGTCTGGATTGATGAAAGGAAGCTCACCAGGATATTCACTGAGTGCGGAAGCATTGACTTCTTTAGAAGATAGGTCTATTTCAAATCGAGTCAATTTGGGCAATTCACTTTCTACGGCTATGCCTGATAAAAATTGTTTGGTGGACTCTGCGTCAGGGAAGTCGTTGAGGATATAACCATCTATGACTAATTTGTTGTTTTCTTCGTAGCCATTGGCAAAATGAAAAACAAAACAAAAGTCCGTTTCATATTCTATGGTGGCACCGTCTGGTTCTACTACCAGTATTTTTGTCTTATTGTTTTTATTGATTTTTATGGATGCTACCGGAGATTGTAAGCCCGAGAAGGTTTTGAAAAGATCAAAAGCCACAGGAGTTAAGAAAAAGATTCGCTTGCCACTATCGGTGAGTACAAAATCATGGGTAAATGTAACACTTCCTATATCCAAGGCATGATCAATACTTGCAACTCCTTTCGGATCTACTTTATAGAGTACGAGTCTTTGTTTGGTTCCTGCAGCAGTTCCAAAATTATGGAGTATACCTGTCTTTTTATCCACTTTTGGGTGAGCTGAAAAGGGCAATTCGGGAGTGATTTTATGATCCAACCATGAGAAGTCATTGATCAAAACGCCATTGTAATCATATCTTGAAATGGTTTCTAGTGAGTAAGGATCGATTTCATGCGGTAAGCCACCTTCCCACAAGGCCAATAGTTTTCCTCCATGATGAATCAAACTGGTATTGGCTGCATTCTTAAACTTCATTTTGAAAAAGTTAGTTCTAATTCCACCAGGAATATTGGTGCCAAAACTTCGGTACAACATTTTACCAGCTGCTTCCTCTTCTACAAACTCTTGTGTCCGCACATATTTATTGGAGTACAACAACTGACCATCCTTGAAAACAAACTTTGTAACCATTCCATCTCCATCAAAAAGGTGCTCATACTTGACCTCTTGGTGTTCAAATCGACCATTGCCATTTCTAAATAAGGTACCTTGGATTTCCTTAGGAAGTGTTCCTTCTATTTGAATAGAATGATTGGCATATTCTTTTTCAACTTTTTTAGTAGCCGTAAAGTAAGTTTTTAATGCATCCATGAATTTGAGGAGGATTGATTAATGTACCATGGTTACAAATGAATGAGGTGAAAAGTTTGTAGTTCTAAAGTAAATATTGTTTAAGTTATTTGATTATAAGTGTATAAGGTTAACTCCTAACCTCATACACTTATAAACTCATCCACTAACTATTGGCATCCCTCCAAAGCAGTACGGAAATATTTTTTCCCATTCATGTGAAGGTATTCATCTTGGAAAGTAAGATCGTAAGAATATACTTCACCTTTGTAAAAGTTCAATTGTAAGATGGGTTGGCCAGCTCCATTTACAGTGATTTTCCATTTGCCATCACCATAACCTTGATCTGAATCGTAAACGGATGCATTGCTTCCACTAGCACTCATGGTGTAACTACTGGAGTGGGTAAATGAACCATTGTTACACAATTCAATAATCACCTTATCACTGTAACCTCCACTAATGCCACCATCTGTGTAGGAAGGAGAATAATAAGAATTCATATGAGTCAATCTACGACCACCTACCTGAGATTTCCATTGTTGAACGATGGGACCCGTTTCAGGCTTTCTGAAAGAAAGACTATTCTTGACTTGTTTAGCTGCTTTTGTTAATGTTTCGGAGTATTGTTGTGGTGTAGAGAGTGCCATGATCAATACACCTGTACCATGAGGATTGATAACACCTATTGCATATCCTTTTGCTGCCTGCCATTCTAAGGTGCCTGCCATATTTACGCCAATAGCGTCAGATCCTATATTTTCAATCGATCCGCTAGCAGTAAGCTGCGTCCCTTGTCCATCGTTCATACCAACTGTTGCTTCTTGCTTTAACTGCTCCAAGGTAGTAGACTCATGTGTAGTTACAAGTATGATTCCAGGAGTTGTATTTGACCCGATTATAAACATGCCTTCAGCTTCTTGGCCAATCCATCCATTAGGAATAGTAAAAGATACGCCAAGGAATTTGTAATCTACCTTACCTGTTTGTTGGGCATTAAGTGTTAAACTTGCTATTGTGCAAAAAGCGATTGTAAAAAGTGTATTGATTGATGTCTTCATTGGATGATGTTTTGAAAGTAATTAATGATTGTTACATCATGTAGGGTTATGATTCTTTCAAAAGTTAGGGAGAAAAATCAATTTTTTGAAAAAAAACTTTGTGAATGAAAATTTGGTCCCGTTTGCTGCCTCTATTTATGATCGTATTATGAAAAATTCAGAGCGTAATACCTTTTCTTTTATAAGGAAAGAATTAATAGCCCTCTTAGAAGGAGATATACTGGAAGTGGGTTGTGGAACGGGAATAAATTTTCAATATTATTCTTCCAAGTGCAAGGTGCTTGCTATTGAGCCAGGGCGGTTTAGGAAAGTACAGTATAAATAACAAAGAAGAGCAGGCAGTAAGCTTGCTCTTGTTTGTTATTTTATAAATCACTTAACTTTCTTACAATGCCATTCACTCCCTTCTGCGACATTCTACTCTGCAACTGTTGTGCTTGCTGTAAAGAAGGATAATTACCCAAAATGATACGGTAAATGGTTCTGCCTTGAGATACAGATGAAGCTACGATCACGGGTTCGTTGAACATTCGCTTTAATTGATCACTTTGCCTTAAAACGTTATTGTAATCTGTATAAGCACCTGCTTGTACACCCCAACCTTGGTTGTTTTGTTTTTCAACATCTACTCTGAATAAATCAGTATTTGCATTGGTACCTGATCCTATTCCGGTACTTCCGCCTGTATTGGGTTGAGGTTGAGGTTGTGGTTGAGTGATAGTGGTATTTTGTCTTCTTCTTAGTGCTTCCTGAACGGCTTTTTGTGCATTTACTCTGCCATAACCATACCTGCGAGAATGACCTCCATAGTATTCATTCCGATTGCCTATCTTATCACTCGATTGGATCAAAATTTCTTTGACTTCTCTTGCCGTTAAATCCGGATTGGCAGATAAGATGAGAGCGCAGACACCCGCTACTAAAGGTGTTGAGCTAGAGGTACCTCCAAAATGTTTGTACTTATTTCCTCTTGAACGACCATCTGCCCAATATTTTTGATCACCAAAATAACGGGTATCTCCCTGGTCCCAATAAGCACGGGCGGCTAATATGGGCCAATCACCATTTGAAGGTGCTACTACTGCCAATTCTCGACCTCTATTAGAATAAAAAGCATGTTGATCCTGACTGGTACTGGCACCTACCGCTATAACATCTGGGTGAGCAGCGTAAATATTTAAATATTCGATGTCTTCATTTCCTGCAGCGAATAAAATGATACAACCCTTTCCATTGCGACCTTCTCTGGCAGCTTTAGAAATGGCTCTTTCTTTTCGCCAACCCAATTGAAAAGCCCTCTCAGTTGTACCCCAGCTACAGCTGATGATATCAGCTCCATTTTGTATGCAATAGTCAAACATCTGTTCTGTACGGCGGTCATCAAAAGAAGTACCACTAATAGGCATGAACTTTGCATTGGGGGCTGCTCCAACCATTCCTGTTCCATTGCCACCGGCTAAGGCAACACTTGCACATGGTGTCCCGTGTGTATATCTGGGATCATTGGAGTAAAGTCTTGGCGACTGTGTCCAAAAATCGAAAGGCTTTACTACCTTTCTTTGTAAATCAGGATGAGATAGATCAAAACCATCATCAATCAGTGCAACAGTGACATTAGCACTTCCCGTATTGCCTAATGTTCGCCAGGCATCAACTATTCTTGCATCAGCTCCTTTTCTAAGCGGTCTAAAAGTATCAGCAACATATCCTCTGTTTTCCAAATGCCACATGTGATTCATTAATGGATCTACAGGCATACTGAACGCATAGTGATCAAGTGGCATGTCCATATCTGGATCTGCCAACTTTACCAAAGAAGATTGAGTAAGTAAGGCTGCGGTTTTTACCGGATTAGGTGAGTTGGCAGTCGTCTTTACTATTATTTCATTTTCATTGATGGTTTCCAGAATTTCTAGTGCAAACTCATCAAATACTATATTCTTTTCTTCCTCATTAAGACCTGCTTCAAAAGTGATGTAGATCTCTCCATTGGCAATTAAAGGTTTACCACAACCTTCTGCATAATAGACATGTGTTCCCAAATCGACTTCTTCTTTCTCTCTTACTTCATCTAACTTCTCATCTAGTGTAGCATCTTCAGTATCCAATTGCATCACCTGAAAACCTGCTAGGTCTCTATGCACTTCTCTTTTCACATATTTGGGTTGCTCTGGTTCTTCAAGACCTCTGGTTTGAGCAATAGCAGGGTTCATTTTTAAACCTACTAGTTTGGTACTCTTAGTAAGCTTGAGTGTGCCTTTTCCGGATTTGATAATGTATGGAGCCATAGGAAGTACTTATAATTCAGCGTTTATCAACATTTTATCAATAAACAATAATCTGCTAAGAAAAACAAAAAACTTATGAAGTATTGTGTTGATAAGTTTTTGTTAGATGGTACAGTAGTTAATAAAATTAATTGAGATAATTAAGCTTGATTTTTGCTCACAACTTAAGTCCCCTGTGTAGGGTGTAGAGGGCCTCTACACCCTACACCAAAAATGTTAGATGGTACTTAAGAACTTATTAAATTTAAAGTTTAGAAGCTTAGGTGTTTAGTTTATACGCACTTTAGCCTTCAATAGTGTGTTCACTTTGCCGAAGGCTAAAGTACGTTATCCTAACCCTCTAAAGAGTTATTCTAATATTTATATTCTGTAATGGCCTTTTACTTAAATAAAATTTAATGCAAGAAAATAGGACAGTCTACAGTTGGGTAATTATCATTGGTTTAGGGGTTTTGATAGTTGCATTCATTGCAAAATTGTTTAGCGATTCATTGCTTTTGGGTCTTCCTATGATTGCAGGATTTGTACTTTTAGCTATAGGATCTTTGAAGTTTGAACGAATCAAGAGTTTATCCTATACCTTATGGATTTTTGCTGCAGTAATAGCGTCCTTATACTATCCTCAATATTTTTTAATTGTAGGAGGCTTTAAGCTCAGTAACCTGATTGTTCCTTTACTACAGATTATTATGTTTGGAATGGGAACCACAATGAGTTTGAAAGACTTTCATGGAGTCATTAAAATGCCAAAAGCTGTTTTTATTGGTGTCATTTGTCAGTTTAGTATTATGCCATTGATTGGAACCGGATTGGCTTATTCTTTTGGCTTTCCTCCTGAAATTGCAGCTGGCCTAATCCTTGTTGGGTCTTCTCCCAGTGGTTTGGCTTCCAATGTCATGGCATTTATCGCTAAAGCCAACGTTGCTTTATCAATTACACTAACTGCAGTAGCTACCTTATTAGCTCCATTATTGACACCTATTTTGATGAAATATTTAGCTGGTCAGTTTATTCCCATCGACTTTTGGGGTATGATGGGCAGTATTGTTAAAATGTTGATCATCCCAATTACTGCAGGTTTATTGTTTAATCGCATGCTGAAGGAGCCTTACAGTTGGCAAAAGCAGTTTAGTAAATGGATGGGGGCAGTGCTTGGAATTTTGGCAATGGCGATTGCAATTCTTTTGAAAATATATGTTCAAACACCTCCTTCTGTTAGTTTATTATTTGAGTTTTTCTGGATCATACTGATGATTTTTGGTTTGGCATTGCTGTTGGAAAAAGTGGTCCAAAGAAGAGAAATTATTGATCAGATCATGCCTTTGATTTCAATGATTTCGATTGCTATTATTATTACAATCATTACAGCGGCGGGAAGAGACAGTTTACTGCAAGTTGGGATTTTGCTTATTGTAGCTTGCTTAATTCATAATTTGTTGGGCTACACTATGGGGTATTGGGCTTGTAAGTTGGTTGGCTTGGATAAAAAATCTTGTAGAACGATTGCTTTAGAGGTAGGACTTCAAAACAGTGGTTTGGCTAGTGGGTTGGCCAAAGAAATGGGAAGGTTGGCTACTGTTGGCTTGGCTCCGGCCATATTTGGTCCTTTGATGAACATAACCGGATCTTCATTGGCTTCTTGGTGGAGGTATTCTAAATAAAAAAAGGCAAGAGCGTCGCTCTTGCCTTATCGCTAATGTTTATGCTCTTTCTTTGAAGTTCTTTTTATACATCGCTTGTAATTTCTTACGAGCAAAGAATATTCTACTTTTAATTGTACCGAGAGGAGCTCCTAGTTCATCTGCAATTTCCTCATACTTATACCCTTGGTAAGCCATCATAAATGGTCTTTTGAAATCCTCAGGTAAAGCATCTACCATTGAAACCAGTTCTCCAAAAGCTACATTGGTCTCTCCCTCATTACTTACAGTTTTGTCACCAGAGTTAAGGTAATAATTGTTAGGCGTTTGATCGATGATCATATTACGTCTCATCTTCTTGCGATAATTGTTGATGAAGATGTTACGCATGATGGTTACTGCCCAAGCTTTAAAGTTAGTACCTGGATTATATTTATCTGCATTAGTAATGATTCTAACGGCTGTGTCTTGGTATAAATCTTCCGCATCCACTGAATTCCCCGTCAATTTCAACGAGAAAGCACGTAGCGAACTGCTGATGTGATCAAGCTGATCATAAATTTGATTCTGAAGTGCGTAAATCATAGTCGGTGAATTTTATCGGGCTCTGTAATTATTTTTTACAAAAATACTCTAAGCACCTATTAAGTGCAAATAATTTTGTCTATTTAGATTCAGTTTTTATAAGAACTGTAGTAAAAAGGACACTTTATGACAATCTGGTGGTTTCTGTTAAAAATATTAACAACTTCTGAACCTTAGGCTGACTTAAGTTGTATAATATTTGTAATTTCATAATCACACACACTGATGCAAGTCATAAAAAGAAGGAAGAAGCTATGGATTTGATGAATGAAAGTGCAAAAATCTTCTTGAATACCAATCTTCGGTTTTTACGTAAAGAGCTGAATCTTAGTCAGGAAGAAATGGCAAATAGAGTCGGTTTAAATCGTGGTAATATCGCATCCTATGAAAATGGATCTGCGGAACCAAAAATCTGTAATTTATTAAAATTCGCTAAAATCTTTGGCGTTTCTCTTCTTGATTTGACACAAAGGGACTTAACCATAAGAGAGACTGAATCCGTTCCATTTGATAGCATCGATTACCAAACCAACCCACAAGAAGCTGAGATCATCAATGATTTTACTGAACAAGCAGATCAATTGGAGGTCCTTTTTCAAAGCCTTCACAACTGCTGTATGTTCAAAGTCAATCAAATCAAGGAAAAACCAAAAGATGTTCAAATTATGCTAGCTCATTTTGACCAACTTTATGAGGCTTCTCAAGGACTGTTGACTCAGTACCAAGAACTACTTCACTTCGTAAAGCGTAAATTGTAACATTTTTTCAAAGAACTTTCCTTTATTTCGTTACAACCTTTCTACACATTCGTCGTATTTATATATCAAACAATGTGCTAGTTATTATTTTATGGCATATTGGCAGTTTTATATCCCGAAAAAAATCTCTCATGAACAAACCGATTCAATTATTGACAATTGTACTGTCACTTTGTCTGACAACAGCGATTTCTTCGAATGCAGAAAGTGAAAAGCTTAGTATCAACAATCACCTGGAATTAGCTGGTTCGCAAGGAAAAATGACCATGGTTTACTTTTATG
>JBCBCD010000146.1:0-10715 GCA_038530915.1 Bacteroidota bacterium | reverse complement strand
TTTGCTCATAACTAGCAGCTCCAGTGTAGTGTGTAGTGTGTAGGGTGTAGAGGCCCTCTACACCCTACACCCTACACACTACACCCTACACAAGGGACATCAGTTATAAGCCAAAATCAAGCTCAATTATCTAAGTCAATTCTGTTAACCATTTAAGCAAAACTACATCTATGAAGAAGATTTCCATCTGGGCTGCCAGACATCGTTTATTATTCGGAATAGCAGCTATAGTGATCGGAATGTTTTTTGGAATAAGAGCCATATTTAAAATTAAGAATAGATCGAGGGTGAACTGATGGGCGCTAATGAGCTAGTTAACTTCATTTTAACGATAAAAAGTAATTCATTTTTATTCTTCATACGTTTACTAGTATACTCAAATGGTTTTCTGTTTTTTACTTACAAAAGAGAAGCTTTTGTAAGTAAAAAACAGAAAACAAGACTAACTTTGACAGATCATACAAAGGGAAGATTTTAGATATTTCCTTTTGCTTTTATTTTGATGTATCAGTATTTGATAAATGAAGAAGATTGATAAGCTGGTATTTACTTCTTTCGTAGGGCCTTTTTTAGTCGCCTTTCTTATAGCGGTTTTTGTATTATTGATGCAAACCTTGTGGCTGTATTTGGATGATATAGCAGGTAAAGGCTTAGGTTTTTTATTGATTATGGAGTTGCTGGGTTATAAGATTGTGGGGCTATTCCCCTTAGCAATGCCTATTGCCGTACTTATTGCATCCGTAATGGTTATGGGTAATATGGCAGAAAGATATGAGCTATCCAGTTTTAAGTCAGCAGGGATCTCACTGATTAGGGTAATGCGAGCAATTATTGGGGTCGGAGCCTTAGCGGCAGTTGCTTCCTTTTTATTCTCGGATTATGTCATTCCAAGAGCCAATTTAAAGTTTGGTTCCAGAATGTATGATATCAGTCAACAGAAGCCTACACTCAGGTTGGATGCTGGTGTATTTAACTATGATTTCAAGGGGTTTGCCATACATATTGGGGACAAAGAGGAAAATGGCCAAGGGATTGATGATGTTTTAATCTATGACCATTCTACTACGGCCAATAAGGGAGATTTTACTCAAATGATAGCGAATAATGGTGAGATGTATGTCACCGGTGATGGGCAATATTTTGTGATGGATCTAAATGATGGCTACCAAAATATTGAGACCAACCCCTCGGTTTCAGTAGGAGCCAACAGAGATTACCCTTTTGTTAGAATTAAATTTAGCAGGTGGATCAAAGCATTTGACTTAGGAGAGTTTGAATTAAATAGAACGGATGAGCAAATGTTTAGACACAACCGATCCATGATGACGGTTGGGCAAATGCAATCAGCTATAGATTCCATAAGTATCAAGATTGATAAAAGAGAGCGTTCATTTTCCAACTACCTTACCGGATATTTCAACTTTCTGGATATGGATAGTACCTATTTAGAATTTAATAAAGAAGACGCGACAGAAGTAGAAATTGAACAAAAAGAAGCGGAAGAAAAGTATTCAGATACTACTTCTGTAAAAAGAGTTTTGACAGCTCGTAAAATAGCAAGAGGAGGACGTATGATCGAACAAAGCGTTGACAGTATGTATGCTCAAACTTCTTTTGTTAAAGGTTTTGAAACTAAAGAACAAAGAAGGCTCCTGAATAAAGCAGTTGCTTTTGCAAAGAGTATTAAAAACAGAGCTGCCGCAGACAACTATTTTTTGGGTGATGTAAAAGAAAACAAAGTGAAATTCATGTATGATATGCATACTAAGTTTTCTATGGCGATGGTCTGTTTGATTTTTGTATTTATTGGAGCTCCAATGGGGGCTATCGTCCGTAAAGGAGGATTTGGTTATCCAATATTGATCTCCATTATTTTCTTTATGGTATATGTGGTAATGCTCATCTTCTTCAAAAAAATTGCCGAGAGCTTTGTTGTTCCTGCGGACGTCGCCGCTTGGCTTTCCTGTCTGGTTATGATTCCTGTAGGTGCATTACTTTCTTATCAGGCTATGTATGATGTCAAAATCATTAACTTTGAGCCGATAAAAAACTTCTTTCAAAGAATTTTTAGAAAAAAGGAATCAAAGACCAAGGCTTAGAGTATGTTTGATTTTCAGTGCACAATAAATTTTAAACCTACTCTTAATAATCTTTTTAAAAATGCTGAGAAAAACCTATGAATTGAATCCGGCCTTTTGGTGGGGATTCATCATCTATCTTTTAGCTTGCGGAATAGGATTGTTATCGATTGAGCAGGGGGATATGGTTTTGTATTTCTCGAAAACCAGAACCGAATTCATGAATGGACTCTTTGCTGTATTTACTCGATTAGGAGAAGCGCTGGTTTATGTATTATTTGCTGTTTTATTTTTGTGGGTAGCTTACAGAAAATCTATTGGTGTCTTATTGTTGGGAGTGACGGTTACCCTTGTAAGCTTCATTACGAAGGCTATTTTTGCCCACCCTCGCCCTTTGGCTTACTTCAGAGAATTGGGAATGGAAGCACAATTGACCTTTGTACCTGGTGTGGATGTTCATACTGGTGCTACTAGCTTTCCTTCCGGGCACACCATGTCAGGCTTTGCACTATACAGTTTTATTGCTTTTATTTTAGGGAAAAAAGGTGGTTTAGGTCTTGTCGCTGTTTTTTTCGCTACGATGGTAGGCATATCCAGAGTGTATTTGGTACAACACTTCTTAAAAGATATCTTTTTAGGCGCAATACTAGGTGTATTGATCAGTGTAGTAATGTATTATCTTATAAATAGCTGGAAAAGAGAGTGGTTGGATAAGAATTTGGTTGTTGGTTCTTAGTTTTTAGTTGTTTAAGCCAACCAAAAACCAAGAACCAATAACTAAAAACTATTTTGTTCTTGCGATAGCACCAGATTTCACTCTGGCCATATAATCATTATAAGCTTCTCTTACCTTAGGTACTAAAAAGTACAGCCCTAATACGTTTGGAAAGGCCATAGCAAAAATCATCGCATCACCAAAGTCGAATACACTTTTTGCTGAAATTGCAGAACCTACAACTACGAACAAACAGAATACTATTTTATAAGCAATGTCTGCTACTTTGCTGTCACCAAATAAGTAAGTCCAAGCCTTAAGACCATAATAAGACCAAGAAATCATTGTAGATAAAGCAAACAATATAACGGCCACTGATAAGATCACCGGGAAGAAACTGATGGTCTGTTCAAAAGCAGAAGAAGTCAATGCAATTGCTGCATCATTTCCACCTCCAGAAGAGAAAGATTCAAATGCCTGTTGCTGTCCAATATCTCCATAACCAGAGATTACAATTACCAAAGCAGTCATCGTACAGATAACAACGGTATCAATGAATGGCTCCAACAAGGCAACGATACCTTCAGAAACTGGCTCATCCGTTTTTACAGCTGAGTGAGCGATAGAGGCAGAACCAATACCTGCTTCATTTGAGAAAGCAGCACGTCTAAATCCTTGGATCAAAACACCTACAATACCACCATATATAGCATTTCCACTGAAAGCACTACTAAAGATCGTACCAAAAGCAGCTGGAACCTCAGTAATATTAGCAAGCAATACAATTAGTGCACCTAATACATAAATGCCTACCATCAATGGAACCAACTTATCAGTTACTCTTGCAATAGACTTGATACCACCAAGAATAATTACAGCTACAATACCTGCCATTACCACACCAAATATCCAACCACGACCTGCCAGGAAACTAGCATCACCACCAGTAACAGCTGTCAATTGTTGGGTAGCTTGGTTGATTTGAACCATATTACCACCACCAAAAGAACCTCCGATACATGCAATAGCAAACAATACTGCTAAGACTTTACCCAAGGTTGCTAGTCCGGTACCCTTATCTGCAAAACCTTTGCTTAGGTAATACATGGGTCCACCAGATACAACACCATCAGAGCTGATATTACGAAACATTACACCTAATGTACATTCCACAAACTTTGAAGACATACCAAACAATCCGGCAATGATCATCCAAAAGGTAGCACCAGGACCACCAAGAGAGACGGCAATGGCAACACCTGCAATATTACCTACCCCTACAGTACCAGAAAGAGCAGCAGTCAAAGCCTGAAAGTGAGATACTTCTCCTTTGTCATCAGGATTATCATATTTTCCTCTAACTACATCAATAGCATGTTTGAAGGCTCTGATATTGGCAAAGCCAGTATATATTGTAAAAAATATGGCACCTACTATCAACCAAATCAATACAAAAGGAATCGTGAAATCTCCAAAGGTAACAGTGAAGAAAATTACGGATTCTAATGCACTAGTGATCGGTGAAAAGACTGCGTTGATTTGTTCGTCAATCGTCGATTGCGCTTGGGTGATTAAAGGACATAAGAGTCCTAAAAAAGACAGTAAAAGAGCTTTTTTCATAATATTCTTTGTTAGTCTATAATTTTTACTTTTTGAAAAACAGCCATTAAGGTATTTGTTTATTTTTATTTATTCAAAAGATCATCTTTACATTTTGCTGATTTAGGTTAAAAGTGATCAAATCGTTATGATTTCTTCAATATGATGAGTTCGTTGACTATTTTTAGGTTTGGGTATTTAGGACTTACTTGCTTCAACCTGCGGCGAAGTGGAAAGTAAAGAACTTTTCTTAGAAAAAGTAAGAGATGTAAACCACTAAGCCTCTAAACTTGATTAATTACAGATTCTTGGAAAACCTAGCTGATAAAGACATAATTGACTTATTCAAAAAGGATGCAGATCAGGCGATCGGCATTATTTTTCAGAAGTACTATAGCTTCTTATGTGGAGTTGTGTATCGGGTATTGAACGATGAAAGTCAAGTAGAAGACATTGTACAGGAGGTATTCATGGAGCTTTGGAAGAAACATGAAGGATTAGTCATTGAGACGTCACTAAAAGCTTATTTAAAACGGGCCGCTATCAATAAAACGCTTAATTTTATTCGTAGTAAAAAAATGGTCTTTCAAAACGATAAAGATTTAGATCCTTTACCTGCAAATGAAGCTTCCATTACAGCCCATATGGCTGCAGAAGAATTGGATGCTTTGATACAAAAAGTAATCGATGAATTACCACAAAGGTGTAGGATAGTATTTGCACTAAGTCGTTTTGAAAATATGAGTTACAAAGAAATTGCCTTAAAGCTGGATATTTCAGTTAAAACGGTAGAAAATCAGATCTCAAAAGCCTTGAAAATCTTGCGAGAAAGTTTAAAAGACTATTTGTAACTTATAGAAGTTGTTTAAAAACTCCTTGCTGAGCCCTTGGCAACTCATTGAAAGCCAATACAGCAGTTATTTTTTGTCCTTGTAGCTAAGGCTACGAAACAAAAAATGAACTTTGTCTCGACTTCCAAGCAGTTACCAATCATCTCATCAGGAATTCTTAAACAACTTCATAGAAATGGTTGTATAGATGACAAAATTAATCATAATCACTTAAGAAATTGAATTACGCATCCTCCAAAATGGGGGTATTCTTTAAAAGTGGTGTCTACTTAGATAGAAACAAATAATTATGGAGTACGCCAAGTATATAGAGTGGATTACGGGAAAATCATCTTCAAAAGAAGCGGAGGAGGCTGCTAGGTCATGGGGGAAAAGTAATCCGGCTAACGCAAAAGACCTTCAAAAAGTTTGGGAGCTTAGCAGTCGCTATACACCTTCCTTCCAACCGGATGCCAAGAATGCTTTTCAGCAATTTAAAAATAAAATGGAAGCTGAAAAGAAAGTTAAGGCAAAGCCGAAAGTAAGATCCTTATATATAGTAAGGTATGCGGTTGCAGCAATGATTGTATTAGGTCTTATAGCTGGGTTAAGAATATTTTTTGATGATGCAGTTACCTATTATACGTATGATCAACAAGTACAGTCCTTCCTTTTACCGGATGGATCTGAGGTAGTTTTGAACGCAAAGAGTTCATTGAGTTTGGATGATGATTTTATTAAAGGAAAAAGCCGTGTGGTACATCTTGAAGGTGAAGCCTTTTTTAATGTAGAAGCTAATCCTGAAGATCCTTTTATCATACATACAAAAAATACAAAAGTAGAAGTTGTCGGTACAAAGTTTAATCTTTCAGCTTATTCTAATGCTGACCAAACAGTGGTAGAGGTTGAAGAAGGAATTGTCAATTTTGAAGATGCTAAAGCCATGCTTACTTTAAAGGCTAATACAATGGGGGTATGTGTTCATGGTCAGGGAATGAAAGAAGAACAGACTAAGCTTTTTGAACAGCCTGGTTGGTACTTCAATAGGGCGTTTGATTTTCGTAATGCTCCACTGAAAGATATTATTTCTACCATAGAAGGAAAGTATCAAATCAAAATTGATTATGATGCGGAAAAGTTAGCTTGCTCTTATTCAACTAGTATTGGTAAAGATTTTAAACTGGATGAAACCTTAGATATTTTATCTAATCTAATTGATGGCCAATTAATAGAAGATAAAAAAAATAAGAAATATAAATTGAATATTGCTTCTTGTAACTAGCCTAAGTTGCGTTATTAGTATCTTAGCTTTAAAGCAAATGGAGGAAGTAGATTGTAGCCGCTGGCCACAATCTACTTCCTCCATCAATCCTGAATAATTAATATCAGTGATATTTGTTATCATGGTGAAAGCAAAATTTTTGGTTTCGCACCTATTAAGCCCAATTGCTTACAACCTCATTAGGTTCACAACGTTAAGGTTACAGGTTTTAACATATTGCAAACACTCTGTTACTTGTTAAGCTGCATCTAACTTATGTAACTTGTGAAAGAGAAATAATCATAAGCGGATATAGCGATTGTTGATGCATTGTGCACCAGTAATCGCTATATGTAATTATGGTCTACAGAAATATACCCTGCTGTATCAATCTAGATTAGATGAGAAAAAGCTTTTTCATACTGCTGGTTTTGTTATGTGGTAGCTCAATAGCTGCTGGCCAGGATGTATTGGATAAGCTTATTACTTTGAAGAAAAATAACAGCACGCTGGAGGAAGCTATTTATTCAATTAATGATAAATACGAAATCCTCATCTCCTTCAGCAATTCCAGCCTTCCCACTACAAAACACGATTTCAATTTCAGAAAGAAAAGACTTAAAGATATACTAGATGAATGGGGGGAGCACTTCAAACTAGAATATGTTGTACTCGAAAGAGCCATCGTAATTCGTACCATTCGCCCCAAAAGGAAATATACGATTAGTGGTTATGTCGAAGATGCTAAAAGTGGAGAACGACTAATCGGAGCTGCTATTTTTGTTGCCGGAGAAGCTTTAGGTAACTATTCTAATAATTATGGCTTTTATAGTGTAACCTTACCGGAAGGTGAAACAGTATTGAACTTTTCCTACATCGGCTACCAAACCAAAGAAGTGAAGTTAAATTTACAATCCAACCAGCGATTGTCCATGAAGCTTCAAAGTAATGCGATATTACCGGAAGTAGTTATAGAAGGGGCTTCTTTAACAACGGATATCCCTTTACCTACCTACGAATCTTCTACCGAAATCCCAATTGGTGCTACCAATCAATTACCCACTTTTGCTGGTGAAACTGATTTGATACGAACTTTACACTTGCTTCCGGGAGTACAAACCGGAGCTGATGGAATTGGAGGCATTTACATCAGAGGGGGAGATCCTGGTCATAATCTCATATTAATTGATGATGTGCCCGTTTATGGCCTTTCTCATGGTGCCGGTTTACTATCTATTTTAAATACGGATGCCATTAGATCTGCTAAATTATATAAAGGAGCGATTCCGGCTCGATTTGGTGGGAGGCTCTCTTCTGTCTTAGATATACGAACCAAAGAAGGTAATTACAACCAATTTGGTGGTAAAGCAGAAGTAAGTTTACTTACCGCAAAAGCATTCCTGGAAGGTCCTATTGTCCCGGGAAAAGCTTCTTTTTTTGTTTCGGGGAGAAAATCAATATTGGATTGGTATTTAGCTCCTTACTCCAGAAACTTTAAAGAACGTAGAAATGAAAGGGGAGAAACGGATTATAGTTTCAATGATATAAATGTGAAAGTCAATTTTACATTGAATGACAATGATAAAGTATACTTAAGTGTTTATCGCAATAGAGATGACTTTTACAACGATGGTAATAAAACCAGCCGTTTTCAGCTGATAGAGCCTTCTACAGGCCAACCTTTCAATTATAGATTTGATCAGGAGTTTAGTGAATCGATGGAGTGGGGGAATACAGTGGCTGCTTTGCGATGGAATCATCAGTTTAGTCCAAAGTTATTCGGTAATACAACTTTGACCTATAGTTCGATGTGGGTAGATATTGCTTATGAAGATCGCGATTCTCTATCGGTTGTCAATCCGAATTTTTTGTTGGCAAAATCTTTTGTTCGATCCAGATACAAATCAAGTATTACAGATGTAGGAGCTAAATTGGATATGGAATTGACACCAAGCTCTAATCAGAAAGTGCTTTTTGGATTTTCCTACAATGCCCATACATTTGAGCCCGGTGCTACTCAATTCAATGAAACAACTGATGCCAATGAATATCAGGATGGTCTGGCATTTGAACAATTGGAATCGGTGGAGTATGTAGCCTATCTGGAAAATCATTTTTCCTTCTGGTCAAGATTAAATTTAGATTTGGGACTTAGAGCAACCATTCTGAGTGTATTAAATAAAAACTATAGAGTCTTACAACCCAGAGCTTATGTAGACTATGAGCTTAGTAAGAATTTTAATATACATGCTTCTTATAATCAAACTTATCAATTTATACATCTTTTAAACAATTCAAGTATTGGATTACCTACCGACTTATGGGTACCCAGTACCAATGAAATTGCTCCGGAAGAATCCTGGCAAACTACGGTTGGCCTTAAATGGAACATACGTCGAAATTGGAGTTTTCAGGCTGAAGCCTATTACAAAGAGATGGACAATTTGATAACTTATTCAGATGGAGCTTATTACCTTAGTGATTGGAAGCGAAATATTACTTCGGGGCGAGGGACTTCAAGAGGCTTTGAGTTTCAGTTGAGTAAACATTCAGGAAAGTTGACAGGCTGGGCTTCGTATACCCTTTCGTGGACCGATCGTCAGTTTGATCAGGTTAATAACGGAGAAGTATTTCCCTTTAAATTTGACCGACGACACAACGGAAGTATTGCACTTTTGTATAAAGCAAGTGAAAAACTGAGCTTGAGTGCCAACTGGACCTTTAGTACCGGCCTTGCATTTAGCTTACCCCTACAACGCTATGATTTTCAATTTACCGATTTAGCTTCTGAACCAGTTACTGCTTTGGTTTTTAATGGTAAAAACCAATACAGATTACCTCCTTATCATCGATTAGATGTAGGCTTGAATTATAATTTCAGGACAGACAACCTTAAACATCATGTGAGGTTAGGAATATATAATGTTTACAATCGCAACAATCCGCTTTATTACGACCTGAGATCAGGTATTGTCAATTCTGGTGGACAACTAAGAGAAAGAAAAGAGTTTGTACAGGTTTGGTTGGTTCCATTTACTCCTTCGATCAGTTATGGCATTACTTTCTAAAAGATTTTTATGTATCTTGAATCTGATACCTATTAATTTCTAAGCAATGAGACAGATAATTACTATTCTACTTTTGAGTGTGATTTTTATTAGCGCAACCTGTGAACGTCCGTTGGACCTACAGATTGAAGAGCCCGACGCTCAATTGGTAGTAATTAGTAATTTCACAAATGACGAAAATATCAAAGTCGTTGTTTCAAAAACGCTTAGTATTCTTGATGAATCAGAGATGACTTTTATAGAAGATGCGCGAGTAAGTTTGTATGAAGAGGAGAATTTAATACAAGAGTTGATTCGAGAGAAAAATAGCACTCAGGTACCTGTATATACTACCTCTAATTTTAATGCTAAGACCAATGTGACTTATACTATTATGGTAGAGGTGGAAGGTTTTGCACCTGTTATGGCAGAAAGTTCTATTCCGGATAAAGTAGCCATTCAATCTTTAGAGGTTACCAATTATTATGTGGAAAGATATCCTTCTGGAGAGGAAGATCACAGGTACAACTTAACCTTAGGATTTATGGATCCGGAAGAGTTGATGAATTATTACCATCTGCAATTGTTCCATAAGATAGGAACCTTCTCAGTTACTGAAAATGATACGGTATTGCAAAATAATGAGATGCGTTCAGTAAGATTTGCCAATAGCGTAGACAATAATTTCACATTGGCACATTTTGATGGTGGCATCATGTTTGAAGACATTCCTTTTGACGGAAAATTTGTGTCCTATACTTTTCCTATTGAACTTCGTTTAAGACCGGATGAAGAAATTGTTGGAAAACTACTAGTAGAATTAAGATCTCTATCAGAGCAATACTATCGTTACCAACGCTCTTTAAGCCTACAACAGCAGAATCCGGGCGTACCTTTTGCCGAGCCTGTTGTATTGTACAATAATGTGGTAAATGGGCAAGGAATTTTTGCCGGATACAACCCTGCTCTAGATTCAATTTCCATTCGTCGATAAAAATTTATTAAAAATTTGTTAATGCCGTAGGGGGAGATATCCTTTTTGGTGTCTCTATTTATGAGTTCGCGATTGTTTCGTCATTTTGACCAAGACCGAATATTCATTTTCATGAACTGAAAATTTAGCAGCTATGGCAGTAGATAACAAAACCAATTTCTTAGATCAATTTCCTCTATTCAAGACATTAA
>JBCBCD010000145.1:0-10720 GCA_038530915.1 Bacteroidota bacterium | reverse complement strand
AGATACTTGTCCTACTTTTTCATTCATACCAAATACACTTACCATGCTGTAAGCCATTTTGGTCACCTGATCTAAGTCATTTTGAGCACCGGTAGATATTTTTCCGAAGATGATGGACTCGGCAGCACGACCACCGAAGGTCATACACATTCTATCCAGTAATGCTTCGGTACGTGTGATGTATTCTTCTTTCGGTAAATATTGAGCATAACCCAATGTACCGATACCTCTTGGTACAATCGTCACTTTAACTAAAGGAGACGCATTTTCCAAGAACCAACCACAAACTGCGTGGCCTGCTTCGTGGTAAGCGATGATTTCTTTCTCTTTTGGAGAGATCAATTTGTTTTTCTTCTCCAAACCACCGATGACTCTATCCAATGCGTAGTTGAAGTCATCCATGTCTACTGCCTTCTTATTGCGACGAGCCGCTACTAAGGCCGCTTCATTACAAATGTTGGCGATATCAGCACCTGCAAAACCAGGTGTCATTTCAGAAAGTGCATAAGCACTTACATCTTCTGCTGTAACAATATTTTTAAGGTGTACCTTGAAGATGGCTTCTCTACCTTTTAAATCAGGACGATCAATACCAATCTGGCGATCAAAACGACCTGGTCTCAATAAGGCACCATCCAATACATCCGGACGGTTGGTAGCAGCCATTAGAATTACCCCTTTATCTGTACTGAAACCATCCATTTCTACCAATAGCTGGTTCAGTGTATTTTCACGTTCGTCGTTTCCACCTTGGATGCTGTTTCTACCACGTGCACGTCCAATTGCATCGATCTCATCGATGAAAACGATACATGGTGCTTTCTCTCT
Source organism: Bacteroidota bacterium (assembly GCA_038530915.1). Classification (GTDB taxonomy): domain Bacteria; phylum Bacteroidota; class Bacteroidia; order Chitinophagales; family Saprospiraceae; genus JANQPA01. The sequence goes on along the minus strand of JBCBCD010000145.1, from coordinate 9,892 downwards.
CGCTTGCTTAAACAAGTCACGAACTCTTGAAGCCCCCACCCCTACAAACATCTCTACGAAATCAGAACCGGAAATAGAGAAGAAAGGCACACCTGCTTCACCGGCTACCGCTTTCGCCAATAAGGTTTTACCAGTACCGGGAGGGCCTACCAACAAAACACCTTTAGGAATCTTACCTCCAAGGGCAGTATATTTTTTAGGATTTTTCAGAAAGTCTACGACTTCCATTACCTCTTCTTTAGCTTCATCCAAGCCGGCTACATCTTCAAAAGTTACATTTACCTTAGCATTGTTGTCAAAAAGCGTAGCTTTTGACTTGCCAATATTGAAGATTTGAGCACCGGGGCCTCCAGCGCCACCACTTACTCTGCGCATGATGAAAATCCAGATTGCAATGACGATTGCCAATGGAAGTACCCATTGTAAGAGGGGAGCCAACCAACTTTGTTTAGTGGTCGCATCCGGGTAAACCTGTTCGTCTTTAGGTATGCCCGCATCCTCTTGTGCAGCTCGAATGCGATTATAGAAAGTCTCTTCAGGACCTATTTCTCTATAAAAATGATACCTGGCGTTGCCATACTTACTGGTAGTAGCATCTTTGTTTTCAGGCTTATCTAAAGCCTCTTCTGTCAAATAGATGTAGGCATACTGTTTGTTGACTACTTCTATTCTTTCAATATCCCCGACAGCCACCATTTGTTCAAGACGGTTCATTTGAATTGGATCCGGCTTTTTCAAGTACATCATCGCTACTTGTAAAGCCAACAGGCCGAAGGCAATGACGCCATAGATCCAAAAATTGAATCTTGTACCTCCAGGTCTAGGATTGTTGTTGTTACTGTTTTTTCTATTATCCATTTCCGCTTTTTCTTCACTAATTTGATATATGCTATGAGTCAGGTTCGAGGAACCAAGAAACTATCCTACTAAGATAGTTTCTTTTAAAACGATATAAAACTGATTTCGTTGACAAATATCGACTAAATACATTTCTTGCCCTATAAAGAAGTCCGAAATCTATAATTTTTAACCGTTTAGCAAAAAAAATTGCAGAAATGAGTACCTCTTCTATGAAAATATAAATGAAATTCGGTTTTGAATAGAGAGTCGATTCTAAAAGAAACTGGTAAACCACTTACCGATTTCCAGAAAGTTTACTGTTGGGTGGTTAAAAAACAGCAAACTATAGAGGAGTCTGTTTTAAGGCAACCTTTTTGTCAATAAAGGTTGCTAAGAAAAAGAACCAAGAAATATGCAGTCCAGAACCTAAGCCAAGACAGGCCTACAGGCTTGCATATTCCGTAAAATTCGCATCACTCCAAAGCGACTCTAATTCATAAAAGGCCCGCTTTTCTTTATAGAAAATGTGCACGACCGTATTGAAGAAGTCCATACAGATCCACATAGCATTCTGTTGTCCTTCAACGCTTGAAGGCTTAACGGCTGCTTCCTGCTTCGTTCTCTTTGCGATATTGTCACAAATGGCTTTCACCTGTGTGTTGGACTCACCTTCGCAGATAATAAAATAATCTGTGGGTGCTTCATCTAGATTTGTAAGGTCGAGTTTAACGATGTTTTGGCCTTTGATGTCTTGAATGCTATCTATGATCAAGTCATTCAATTCTTCTGCGGAGAGTTGCTTTACCTTTTGGAATTTTACTTGTGAATTCAAATTTTGAATTTAATTAGTTTAGAAATATTTTAAATTAATGAATTACTAATTGAATTATTTACCGTATCATCCTAGTGTTATGGTACAAACTCGTTCTATCGTGTAACTTATTCTAAATTTAATTAAAAAATTTACTTTTTGCATATAAAAAACGTTCATTTTATCGGAAAGGTTGTACACCAATTGGATCATTGTGATTCCACCAATACTTTTGCTTTTGATTTGTTGTCAAAACAAAGACCAAAAGAAGGTACTGCCATTCTGACTTTTAACCAAACAAAAGGAAGAGGTCAACAAGGAACAAGCTGGCAGTCAGCGCCTTACAAAAATATTGCCACTAGTATTATTCTATACCCTACTTTTTTGTTGCCCAATCAACAAAGTCTTTTGAGTCAAATGATTTCACTCGCTGTCAAAGCATTCTTTGAATATTATTTAACACAAAAAAAGGTTTTCGTTAAGTGGCCCAATGACATTTATGTGGAAAATAAAAAGATAGCCGGTATACTTATACAGAATCAAATTTCTTCTAAATCCATCAATACCTCCGTTATTGGTATCGGAATCAACGTCAATCAAGAATCCTTTTCCAACGAATTGGCTCGCGCTACTTCTTTAGCATTGGAAACCAACAATACTTTTGATTTACAAGATTTATCATTCTCTCTTTTTTCTTTTCTGGATCAATACTATCAAGTCCTTCAAAACAAATCCTTTGAGGAAATCCATACAGAATATCTTCAAAATTTATACCTATTTAACCAATGGACAGACTTCGAAAGTTCCGAAGGAGAAAAATTTCTGGGTAAAATTACAAATGTTGATCAAAATGGACATTTGGTGGTTGAAACAAATGGCATGCTAAAAACCTTTTCTATGAAAGAAATTCGTTTTTTTAGGGTGTAGGGTGTAGGGTGTAGGGTGTAGGGTAAGATTTGTTTTTTGATCAAACCCGTTGTTTCAAAGAAATTATTTTTTTATTTAGTCTAAGTGCAAATGAAAGTCAATATTATTACTATTGGAGATGAGATCCTTATTGGTCAAACGATAGATACCAATTCTGCCTGGATGGGTCAATACTTAAATGCGATGGGTGCTCAGGTTCACTCGATTCTATCTATACGTGATGAACTGGAGGAAATCAAAGATGCCTTACAAAAAAGCTTCGAAAGTGCAGATGTCGTTTTAATGACAGGAGGTCTGGGACCTACCAAAGATGATGTTACCAAGAAAGCAGTAGCTGATTTCTTTAATGTAGAAATGGCTTTTCATCAGCCTACTTATGATAGAATATTAAGGTTGTTTGAAAAATGGGGAAGAAAGTCTACAGAAGCACATCGTCTGCAATGTTTTATGCCTGCCAATGCAAAATTATTACACAATAAGATGGGCACAGCTCCGGGTATGTGGTTTGACTACAATGGGCAAGTACTAGTATCTATGCCTGGTGTACCTTATGAGATGAAATATCTGATAGAAAATGAAGTGGCAAAACGTTTGGTAGAACAGTTTCCACTAAGTCCAATTGTACACAAAGTCATACAAACAGTCGGAGAAGGAGAGTCGAGGATCGCCAAAAGAATAGAGCATATTGAAGATGGCTTGCCACCACATATCAAATTAGCATTTCTGCCCAACCTGGGGAGAGTAAGGCTAAGACTTACTGCAACCGGGCCTGATAAGGAAAGACTTGAAAAGGAAATCGAGCCTCATTTTTTAGCCATAAAAGAAGCCATCCCTGAATTGATATTTGGAGAAGGAAATATAAACCTGGAAACAGCTATTGGTGAGCTCTTGCTTGACTCGAATTTAACTTTGGGAACTGCTGAAAGTTGTACAGGTGGATATATTGCTCATATGCTCACCAGCATATCAGGTTCTTCAAGGTATTATCATGGCAGTATAATAGCCTATGACAATTCTATTAAGACCAATGTTTTAGAGGTCAAGCCCGAAACGCTGGAGAATCATGGTGCAGTAAGCGAACAAACCGTAATTGAAATGGCAAAAGGAGCATTAAAGGTATTGAACACAGACCTTGCAGTAGCTGTTTCAGGGATAGCAGGACCTGGTGGAGGAAGTGAGGAAAAACCAGTTGGAACGATTTGGATGGCAGTAAGTGATGGAGAAAGAACGCAGACCAGATTGATACGTGCAGGAAAAGATCGAATAAAGAACATACAATATGCCAGTGTTTATGCCTTAAATCTTGTACGACAGTTTGTAAGTAAAATAGAAGTTCTGCCATAATCAATATGGTAAAACCTTCATTTCAAAGTGATAATGATTGCAGATGTGCAACAGGCCCCTTGTTTGTTTTGCCCTAGCAACAAAAAAGCCTGAAAGTCAAGGATTAATAAACCTTTGAGGTCATAAATGTTGCTCAAATTTTATTTGTCTTAACAATTAATTTCGGCTAATTTTGTAGTCGACCAAAGCTCAGCCAAATTATATTAACCAAATTAATGTCAAAGCTTAACCTATGGCACAAGTTGAACTTATCATGCCCAAAATGGGTGAAAGTATTATGGAAGCGACCATCCTTAAATGGGTCAAGCAAGTAGGCGATACCGTAGAAGAAGATGATACCATATTGGAAATAGCTACCGACAAAGTAGACTCCGAGGTACCTTCTCCTACCAGTGGCGTCATCAAAGAAATTCTTTTCAAAGAAGATGATGTTGTTGAAGTGGGTAAGGTGATTGCTATCATTACCACTGAGGTGGAAGAAGCGGTTGCCAGCCAACCGGTAGAACCTACAGCAGAGGCTACCTCTTCACAAAATGGCCACGCAAAGGCTGTTGAAACGGCAACGGTAGTAGCTACTCCTCAATCAATAATACAAGAGCCTGTTTTAGAAACCGTTGGAGACGCTTCTGAAAGTAGTAGATTTTATTCTCCCTTGGTAAAAAATATTGCCAAGCAGGAAAATATATCTATTCAGGAACTAGAAGCTATTTCCGGTACAGGCGCCAATGGGAGAGTGACCAAACACGATATCCTGGCTTATATTGACAATAGAAGCGTTATAGCTACAAAAACTACTGCTGCACCAGTTCAAAATGTTGCTCGCCCAACTCAAACCACCACCACAAAAACTTCAGCAACAGCTTCAACCGTATCTTCTACTGATAATGTTGAAATCATTGAAATGGACAGAATGAGACGCTTAATAGCGGATCATATGGTAATGTCTAAGCAGACCTCTCCACACGTTACTTCTTTCGTTGAGGTTGATGTAACCAACATTGTCAATTGGAGAAACAAACATAAAAAAGCATTCCAAGATAAATACGGAGAAAAAATCACCTATACACCTATCTTTATTGAGGCTGTCGTTAAAGCACTTAATGATTTCCCGATGGTCAACATCTCTGTGGATGGCAATCAAATCGTTCGCAAGAAATACATCAATATTGGTATGGCCACTGCATTGCCTTCTGGTAATCTGATCGTTCCTGTTATTAAAAATGCAGACCAAATCAACTTACTTGGACTAACCAAGCAAGTAAATGATTTGGCTAATCGTGCACGTGCCAATAAATTAAAAGCTGAAGAAATTCAAGATGGCACTTTTACTATAACCAATGTCGGTACATTTGGTAATGTGATGGGTACACCAATCATCAATCAACCTCAAGTGGCTATCTTAGCAGTTGGAGCAATTCGTAAAAAACCAGCGGTGGTTGAAACAGAATATGGTGATTTGATCGCGGTAAGACAGATGATGTTCTTGTCACTTTCCTACGATCACAGAGTAGTTGATGGGTTCTTGGGTGGCTCATTCCTTAGCAGGATTGGCCAATACTTAGAACAATTTGATATTAATCGCACGATATAGATAAGTAGTTGGATTTCTACCTTTTGAGGATCAATTCCAAATTTTCTCTTAAAGTTTGGGATTGATTGGTAATCTTGTAGGAAAAGAATATATCTTTATATTATATTTTTTCTCAATACCGATTAATCCCAAAACTTATGAAGCGACAATTCTGTATTGTTCTCTTCCTACTCGTGTATGGAGTTGGCTTTAATGAGGGTTTTTCTCAAAACTCCTGGCCACTTGCCAAGCAAAAGATCAAAAAGCTGTGCCTGAGCAATAAGTATCAAGATGCATTGGATCTTTGGGAAGTCAATAGATTTGTAGCCAGAAACGATGAAGAGGGACAATTCTTAAAAGGACTTGCCTTATACCACCTTAACAGACTCAATGAAGCAGAAACGCTGTTTAAAGAATTGTTGAATACTCGACAAGCTCCCATTGCACAAGCTCATCTCTACTTGGGTAAGATTTATCACTTCAGAAATGAGTTTGATAAAGCAGTGGTTCAATACAAAAAGTATCTGAGAATTTCCAACCTCAATGACGCCAATAGAAGATTGGTAAAAGAAGATATAGAAAGATGTTCCAATGGAGTGCGCTTGTTTTATCAAAATGCCAGAGCATATGTTGAAAATTTAGGTCCTGATGTCAATACCTCTCAAGATGAATTTGGTGCTATCCCCAGTCCTACACAAGCCGGGCGTTTGTATTTTTCGAGCATACGCAAAGGGAATAATGGTGGCTCTAAAAATATTTTTGGTCAGTATGATGAAGAGTTTGGTCAATTCAGTAGTGACATTTATTTGGCCAGCAATACAGATGGCGTTTGGCGAAATCCCAAACCCATGCATTACCTGATTAATAGCAACCAACATGATGTCATTTTAGGTTTTAACAAAACGGGTCAAACACTCTACTATTATCAAGGTCGAAATCTTGAAGGAGGAAGAATACTAGTAGATACTTTTCAATCAAAATCTAACAGAAGGTTAAAAACCAATCTGTATTATGGTCCAATTGAAAAATCAGTAAATGCAAGCTTACCTCATTTCTTTAATGATTCTATTGTTATTTTTTCTAGTAGAAAGGCCGGAGGCTATGGTGGGCTTGATTTGTACATCAGCATAGCATCAAATGGAATATGGACACAGCCACAAAACCTTGGTCCAAATGTCAATTCTGCTTATGATGAAACCACTCCTTTTTTAGGTAAAAATGGCAACAAACTATATTTTAGTTCAAATAACCCGGAATTAAGTCTGGGTGGTTTCGACATCCTTTATGCAGAACTTAACCCTGCTAACAGACAATGGTCGACTGCTATAAACCTTGGTTTACCTTTGAATTCTGCCGGAGATGAAACCCATTTCAGAATGGCAAATGATGGTTACAGCGCTTTTTTTACCTCTACCAGAAAAGATGGGTTTGGAATGAGAGATTTATATGTGGCCTACTTTAATGAGTTGCCCAAACAAAAGCCGAAAGTAGAAAATTATGTGTACGAAAGTCCCACAATAGAAGAACCTGAAGTTGTACAAAACACCACAGTATCAGATCCATTTGGATCTTCAACACCAGTACCCACCCAACCAGCTCCTAAGTCAAACTTTGAAATTCCAAGAGGGAATGCCTACAAAATAAATATCCCTAAACTGTATTTTAATCAGGTCAAGGAACTGAACAATACCCTTTCTTTTACTGAGTTGCAGAAATTGACAGATCAATTAAAGCAATATTCACAACTCAAATTGGTCATACAGGTTTATTCTTCTAAAGGGGTCTCCAAAGCAGATAAGCTATTCAATGGCATGTTTCAGGCTCAAAAAGTCGCTGATTTGCTTCAGTATAAAGGCATCAACCGTAGAAAGGTAATTTTAAGAAGCTTTGACGAATCTGCCTCTGAAAAGACATTTGACACACCCTATGCCTGCACCCTTGAATTGGTGAATAAAAAAGGAACCCCCGTTTCTTTTTCTAACTCCGCTGAAAATCTTTTATTCTTAGATTCAGAAGGACTTACTTATAAAATTGAAGTGGCCCAAAGCAATGAAGTTATTGATCATCCATTAATAGAAGAGATGCCCAATACTATGTCAGAGATGATGAGTACAGGCAAGTATTCTTTTACTTTTGGCAGTTTTAATTTATTGAGTAAAGCCAAAGAGGTCATCGCAAAACTTCCCAAAAAGTTGCGCTCAGACTTGAGCATTGTACCTTATGTTTATGGAATGTCTTTGGGGCCATCTGAGATAGAAAAATACAGAACTACTTTTCCAGACCTCAAGAATCTTCAGTGAGTTTAGGTGTTTAGAGTTTAAATTCCAAACACCTAAACCCTCTAAACTCATTAAAAAGCTTACCAAATTAACTTTACCTACCTTAAAATTTTAAATTTGTAAACTCAGTGTAATAATTAGCCATTATCTTTTCTCAACGGACAGTTTTCAAAATCCGTGGTCCTTATTTTCGTAAAAAAACAAGATTCACATGACCAGATCAATACTACTTCTACTCTTCTTCATTAGCGTCGGATTAATGAGTTGTAGTGACTCAGAAGAAACAGCTAGCAAACCTCCTTTAAATACTGAGATCTATACCGCCGGTCTTCCTTTGGATAAAATCAAATTGCCGGAAGGTTTTAAGATAACCGTATTTGCAGATAGCGTTGAAAATGCCCGATCAATGGCGCTTTCTCCAAACGGCACATTATTCGTAGGTACTCGCGGTGCCGGTAATGTATATGCTTTGACCGATAAAAATGGCGACATGCGTGCTGATACAGTTTATACCTTAGCTGAAGGCCTTAAGCTCCCTAATGGTGTGGCTTTTAAAGATGGAGATCTTTATGTAGCTGAAGTAAACCGTATTATCAAATGGACAGATATTGAAAGCAAATTAGAAAACCCAGGTGAACCAGAAATAATATTTGACCAATACCCAACAGAAACTCATCACGGCTGGAAGTATATTGCCTTTGGTCCTGACGATAAATTGTATGTACCCGTAGGCGCACCTTGTAACATTTGTAAATCTGAAGATAAAGTATTTGCTTCCATTACTCGCTTAAATCAAGATGGTACAGGTATGGAAGTGATACAGCATGGTATAAGAAATACAGTTGGTTTTACTTGGCACCCTACAACAGAAGAATTGTGGTTTACTGATAATGGTAGAGATTGGTTAGGTGATGATATACCTGCTTGTGAATTGAACAGAGCAACGCAAGAAAATATGCACTTCGGTTATCCATATTGTCACCAAGGAGATTTACAGGATGAAGAATTTGGTGATCAAGGTGATTGTGCAGATTTTACTCCACCCATTCAAAACTTAGGAGCCCATGTTGCACCACTTGGATTGGAATTTGTGACAAGTTCACTTTTCCCTGATTCTTATAAAAATCAAATCCTTATTGCTGAACATGGTTCCTGGAATCGCAGCAAAAAAAGTGGATATGTGGTGAGTATGGTCACATTGGATGATCAGTTCAATTCTACTTCTTACGAAGCTTTTGCTGAGGGATGGTTAGACCAAGAGGCTGACGAAGCTTGGGGCAGACCAGTAGACCTGGAGTTTTTACCAGATGGTTCAATACTGGTGTCAGATGATTTTGCAGATGTGATTTATCGCATTTTCTACGAAGGATAAGTACTAAAACTAAAAGAGCTGAACCCACTTTTTGGTTCAGCTCTTAAATCCTGACTTATGATTATAACACCAGATAACCTAATAAAAAATTTAAACGTTCTCTAGTATTTCTTGTAACTCACTAACTACATCTTGCTGGGTGTGTATACCTTTATCCTTGGTATACCAGCGTTGAAGTTCTGTTTTCAATTCATAGTTAGCTTCTTTCTGCTCTTCTTTTGGTAATGTTTTGATTACCTCTCTTTCACTTAAGAATAAATCTTGCAAATCGTTGGGTCTTGGTCCCCACGAACCTAAGACTTTGTTGTCTTTATCAAGGAAAATAACCTTTGGAATTGATCTACCTCCATTGGTTAAGAATGCGTCCATAATGTCTAAGTGCTGATCTCTGAGTATGAATTTAATATCTACATTTGGTAGCTCGTCAGTCATTTTGACCAAGTAAGGAACTACCTGTGCAGCATCACCACACCAGCCTTCTGTAAGAACCAGCCAAGTCATAGGTTCAGTAGACTCAATCAATCTTTGAATCGTTTCATCATCCAACTTGGCTCTTCTGTCCAGTCTGTTCATTCTGCTGATATTCAACTTAGTGTAATTCAACATTGCCTCTGTATTGTGACCACTAGTTGTTTTACCGTCGTTAAAAAATGCAATGTCTTATGAGCAATATCGCTCATTGGTTGATGAATTGTTTAACGACGGTAAAACAACTAGTGGTCACAATACAGAGGCAATGTTGAATTACA
>JBCBCD010000144.1:0-10734 GCA_038530915.1 Bacteroidota bacterium | reverse complement strand
GGATTATACTACAGAGTATGTTCTGTATTGTTTTTTCTTGCATTCACTTATGTTTTTCTGCTGGAAAAATCTTATTACCTCAACCATTTCTATTTGATTAGTCTGCTCAGTTTTGTCATGATCTTCATTCCTGCCAATAGAGCCTTTTCATTAGATGCCCGGCTGAATCCAAGCATACAAGCTGGTCAACTTCCTGGCTGGACCCTCTGGTTGCTTCGTTTTATGATAGCCGTACCTTATTTTTTTGGTGGTGTCGCAAAGATCAACCCAGACTGGTTGCAAGGAGAGCCAATGCGTTTATGGCTAAGTGATGATACTGACTTTCCGCTTATTGGGCCCTACTTCACCGATGAAAGGATGATCTTTTTTTTATCCTACTCGGGTCTATTATTAGACTTACTAATTGTTCCTTTTTTACTATGGAGGCGTACACGTATTGTAGCTTTTGTCAGCATCACCTTATTTCATTTGATGAATTCTCAGTTATGGACCATCGGAATATTTCCGTGGTTTATGATTGCTGCCACTACCATTTTTTTTGATCCCAACTGGTTTAGAAAAGTAGTACAAAAGTTAGGTAGCCTGAAACAATACATGCCTGAGTTTGATATCAATGCAAGTATGAAAATGCCTTCTTTATTTGTGCGTACCATTTTAATCAGCTTTATACTAATACAACTATATATGCCATTTAGACATCACCTCTTTACAGGTTATGTAAGTTGGAATGAGTTGGGACATCGTTACTCTTGGCATATGAAGCTTCGCAGTAAAAGTGGATCTGGATTTTATGTGGTAAAAGATTTAAAAACCAATCAACAACTTAACATACACCCTAAGGATTATCTTTCAAAGCGACAAACATTCAAAATGAAGACCCGACCGGATATGATCTTACAATTTGCCCATCATCTTGAAAACAAATACAAAGAAGATCTTCAGCATGATCAGATTGAAGTTATGGCAAAATTTGAAGCAGGCTTAAATGGTCGAAAAAAACAATGGCTAATCGATCCAACTGTAGACCTAACAAAAATCACTGGCCTAACTCCTGCTAAAGAATGGATCATGCCTTTGGAACAAAAAGATGTTCGTGCACTTAAGTAATGCCTGAGAGAATTAATTAAAGAATAAATAAATTTTCAAATTCTAACACCTATAGCTGCATAAAAACTCTGCGGCGTAGCAGGAATAATCCCAGGTCCCGGATAACTTTCAGCTCGCCTGGTGAAATACTTTTCATCTGTCAGATTATTGATTCCGGCAGAAAACTTAAAGCGTTTCAATTGATACTCTGCCGAGAAGTCCATTACAAAGTAGGCTGGTATTGTGCCCGTCAAAGCATTGGGATTAAAAGTCGAATTGGTAGCATCAGAAAACTGCTCATTGAGATAAGAGACCTGAAAGGTCGTTTTTAAATTGTTCCATTTGTAATTAAGGCCCGTTCTCAACATGATATTTGGAACATACTCAACTCTTCGATTTCTGATAGCTGTAATGTCTGAACGGATATAGGTAGCTTCTGTCATTGATAGATTAACAAACAAAGACAGCTTGGAAAGATCCAATTCTCTTTTAAACAGTTTAAATAAGTCAAACTCCCCAAAAAGCTCCATTCCTATATGCCTCGAATCACCTATATTGGTTCTGAAAAGGGTTGTACTACCCGGAAGTTCGTATTGTCCGATGCGGTCGTTGTATCGGAGGAGGAAAATGCTGGCATCTACATTAAGCCAATTAGCTAACTTACCTCTTATACCAATGTCCATATTAAAGCCATTTTCATCGGTAATCAGGCTATCCAATTGGAAGTTAGGATTGACCACACGAAGATCACTAAAGGTGATAGAACGAAAATTTCTGGAGTAGTTGGTATACAATTGAAAGTCTTCTTTTAAATAATAGCTGCCTCCCGCACCAAATAGAGGTACCCATCGTGTGTTGGAGCTTTGATCAACATTAACTGTCGAAGAAACCAGATTTCCAGCAAAATCAAAGCGATTGAGTCTCCAGATTCCATCCGCATCGGTACGAATGTGTTCTAATCTGAAGCCTGTGGTTAGACTCAGTTTGGGAGTGATGTTTATAAGATTTTCTACAAAGAAAGCATGGTTTTCACTAGGAAAATCGTAATCAAACTCCTCCGGATTCTCTGGGTTTAACAAGCTAAAATCCGGTGTACTGCTAGCACTCGCTGCACCTTGCTTCCGCTGCGTCAATCCATTGTAGTAGCGCAAACCAACAATCAAAGTAGCATCTTGACCACTTAGTTGATACTCATGTAAGAGTCTCGCTTCTGTACCAAAGTTTCGAAATTCATCAGTTATCAAAGTGCGATTTTCGTTGGGATTATCTGGCACACCAATTTGCTGCAGATTACCCAAAGCATTGCGACCGGAGATCAAGCCAAAACTTCTGATGTTTAGTTTTGTCTTTTGGGAAAAATCATAATCAATAGTAGCAGCAATTAAGTTCCAGGATACATTGAACCAATTTCTGCCTCGCAATGATTGGCTAAGGTCACCACTTTGGAATCTATCGTCTGTTAGACCACCGGGTTGTTGTGCTTCATAATTCAAGTAAGAATACTCAAATCCTAATTTTAATCGATCATTGAGTTGATAGCCGAGTCTTGCAAATGCAGTATGAGCATCGAAACCTGAATTTTCTCTCCAACCATCTCCTCTTCTGTATTGATAATATCCATAGTAATCTACTTTATTTTGCTTTCCGCCTACGCTAACAAAAGTATTTAATAAGCCAAAGGAGCCAGCAGCTTGCTCAAGGTTGAATTCAATAGGCTTATCTGGTGCCTCCTTTAGTTTGAAATTTAACATCCCTCCAAACTGCGAGCCATACTGTAATGAGGCTGCCCCGCGAATGACCTCTATCCTATCCACTGCTTGAAGTGCCGGCATGTAATAACTCTCCGGATAACCTAATGCATCAGCACTCATATCATAACCATTTTGACGAGTATTAAAGTTTGCTGTTCTACTTGGGCCCAATCCTCTTGCCGCTATGTCCAGTTGTAGGCCTGCAAAATCACTTTCCCATATGTTTAGACCAGGTACTTTTGCAAAAACTTGCCTGGCATTGTTGGCTACTTTATTAGCTGCAAAATCATCTAATATGATGACCTCATTCTTTTTTGCCTCATAGATTGCAAAGCCATCCACTGCTTTGAGTCGTGAAATACCATTCGTACCTTTGATAGCGGTCACCTCTACCCCATCCAGATTGAGGTAAGACTGCTCCAGCAAAAAACTGATGACCGTATCTTTGTTAAGAATAATTTCTGCCGTATCCGGTTCCATTCCTAGGCTGGTAACTACCAAAAGATATTTTCCTTTCGGAAGTGAAGATTCATAATAGCCGTTGGCATCCGTGTAGATGGCTACTTCTAAAGAAGGTACTAAAATAACAGCTGCCTCTAGTGGTTCATTAGTAACTTTTACCCCAATAGTGCCAGATATATTAAAGGTTTGAGCACTTACTGAGGTAGCCAACAGTAGAATTAGCAGTAAAGCTGGAAATATTTTCATCGCAAAGTGTTGTCTTTAAAGGGTAAAATCCAGTCTTTGGGCATCCAGCTGTCCGTTTTTTCTGTCAGATTGACTTCCGGATCGATCAGCAATTGAGCAGGGCGACCATTAAGGGTAACCCAAACTTCTGCTCTCACATGAGGATCTTTCATTCCCTTTTTTGTATAGTAATCTTTCAAATAATGAGCGTATTGTAATATGAGGTCCGCTTGCATGGCCATCTGTTTTTCCTGATGGGCATTTAAAAACTGGTGGTTGATCACTGAACCTTCCCTGCCATTTTCACCATCTTTTACATAAAAAGTAGCCGTCCCTGCCTTTTCCATGAGCATCACCCGCCATGAAAAGCGATACCCTTCTTCCGTCCAAAACAAATTGCCGGGGTACAACAAATACCGCCAGGGGAAAAACAATTGGAATATGAAAAAAACAGCCAAAAAGGGCAATATGTATTTGTTGCCGGAACTTTTAGGAGTTGTGATTTTGATCTTGGTTTGAGGCGTTGTTTTTTGAAAAAAACCAGAAAGAACGCTTAATAATCTTTCATGCCAATCTGAAGAGAAGAAAAGAGTTACAACAAAAATCATGACCAATGGAAAGATGCCAATCTGGAATAGTATTCCGGTAAGGATATGGAAAACTACTACTGCTATATAGGCCAGCCAGCGAGTTTTTTTATACAATAAGCCACCAATAATGAAAGTATCAAATAGCATGCCCATCCAACTAAAAAGATAGGCCGTAATCTTGTATTTGAAAATGAAACCAATTATAGGTACACTGGTCTTTGCAGGTAGCCAAATGGACAAGGGTAAAGCATCAAATAGCCAGTCGTAATTGATTTTTGCCAAACCAGCAAAAATGTAAACAATCGCTATCTGCAACTTGAATATATCAATGCACCATCTATTTACCGTTTTTTGGTATAAGTCAGGATTACGTCGTACATCTAAAGAAAAATAACGATTGGCAGGTACCCAAATTAGCAAAAAGGCAATTATGCTTACAAAATAATAGTGATTGAGGTAATAGGTAATATCAATCAGTTCTACATAGGTAAAAGACAAAAAGAAAACAATAGTAAAGAGTCGATAATACCACCCCAGCGTAATGGCTACGCAGGCTAAAGACATGATAAGAAAGACTGCATACATACCCATTCTTGGTAAAGACTGTATCCAGTCAAAACCGAAGTAGCTAAAATGAAGCATAGGATCTACTAGCTGAGTATCTACCCACCCCAGCCACATATATCGTAGCGTACTGAAAAGCATGAGCAAGCCAAAGGCTATGCGAAAAGTGACCAATGGAGCAATCGAAACTGGTTGCTCCATATAATCTATCCAATCTTTATATCTAAAAAAGTTTCGTGTCAAAGAAACGCTTTCTTTAGTCTCCATCACCTGAGTTAAACGTAATACTTATACCAAGCAAAGAGCTCATTGAACTCTTAAAGTTAGCTGTGTTGGCTTGTAATAAGTCACGTGCTATCTTGACCTCATTACTCGCGACATTATCTGACAAGCGTCCCTGAGGAAGGTTTGCAATCGCTTCATCAATTTGCGTAATTGTTTCTTTAGTCAAAGTAATGAGTTCAGGTCCACCTACAACAGTCTCCAGGTAAGCTTCAAAACCAATGATCTGTTCTCCAGTACGTGATAAACCAAACCAAATATTCTTTGAATTTTCAAAATGCGCTACTACTAAATCTCTCGAAATACCACTGTAAAAAGCTTCTACCAAACTTCCATCTACTCCTGTCTGGCCTGCAGTCAATCCGGCAGGTAATTCTAATTTGAAGTTTTTCAAATTTTCATAATCTTTGACAAATTCATTATAGTACAATGAAATTGAACTTCCTGCAGCGGTTCCATCACTAGCAATAAATTCCTGTGCATAACTGGAATTCCATTCACTAACAATATTATCGAAAGTAGTCTTCAACTCATCAACGATAAGTAATAAATAATCTTTGCGGTTTTGATCAAAACTTGAAATGACATCAGCATCAGTAACTCCATTACCATAAATTAAATATTCTACCGCATAAAAGCCTCTGGCATCCGTATCAAAGCTATTTGGAAGGTCGAAATCCGGATTGAGCATGTTTTGCTCTACTTGAGCTTCATCAACCGGGAATACTCCCAAAACTGCTGCATAAGGTCCCAATAATAACTCTCCGGGGCCAAAACCAAAAGCAGAACAATGCTGATGGTCTGTTACAGCCTTTACCCATGCTGCTCGTAAAGTCATTAAATTCTCTTCTGTGGTAGTTTGCACAAATGTGTTTGTTGCCTCAGACAAGTCGTCCACACTTGATTGCAAAGATTCAAAATTAGGTATAATAAGATTATTGGCAACACTTTCTAGCAGAGGACCTCTCTCGAAGCTAGGAGTTGGTTCATCATTGTCATTATTACAGGAAAACAAGCCTAACACTACAATAACTGCCAGTAATAAAATGGATAGTGAATTTTTACCTCTGGTTTTTATAAACATAATTATCTTCATCTTTATATGGTGCGCAAAAACCTTGTTATGATTGAAATCCATAACAAGGTTTCATAAAATATGTTATAAAAAATTAATTATGGATTGCTGTTGACAAAGAAAAATGCAACTTCCTCCTCAGTGAATCCATAAATAGCCTGAATATCATCAATGATCTCATCAAGTCTAGCCAATAAAGTAACCTCATTCAGAAATCTATAGCTTTCTGGTGTTTGTCCCTCAGGTGCAAGTAACTTTTCCAAGATACTATCTATCTCAGAATCACTGATTTGCTTTTGGCTAAGTCCTTTAAATCCATGTGCAAATGCTACTCCTTCTGCATAAGCATGTAGTGCATCACCCAATTTTGAGTCTTTATCTGGTCCATCAGACATCATAGCTCCCTCTTGCAATAACACTTTAGTTGCATTGCAGTAATAGATTACAGTAGCAAAATTAGACTTTTCCCAATTCAACAAGTATTCCGCTAAAGCAGCATCACGCTCATCATCAAAGTCGCTACCTGCTTCAATAGCTGCCTTTGCAGTAATCAGGTTGGTTTCTATATCAAAGAAAAATCCCGTTTCATTGTCTAAATCTGATCTTCTTCTGGAATAAGTAGCCGCAGCAGTAGTATTGGCAGGATCAAAATTGATATCTGCACCGTGAATTTCTACCAACTTATCAATGGCAGTACTACTACTTAAATCTCCATTGATAACAGTCAAAGCATGATTGTACAAAGCTGCACCAAAAGAGCCTTTCTGAACCATTTGCTCTAGTTCAAGGCCATTTTCATCCAACAACCTTGTTCCTAACAAACCTCCTTCTTCACCTACTGCAGGTGAACCTACACCAGGGTTTTGAAAGCCAGTAGGAGAATTTGCTGAATTCACCAATTCTACCAACCACTCTTCGATTAATGTTCTATAGCTTGGTAAAGTTACAGAAGAAAGTGTAGCAGGATAATCAATAGGCATCACCATAATACTTTGTGCATTGGCCTCAGCTGCATTAGCGGCTGAAGTCATCGTCGATAATTCATTGACTACCAAGTCTTCTGCCACTACATTGGCATCAAATGAAGGTGAAACATAGGAAGTAGGAATGTCCAACATAGGAGTAGGATCATCATCGTTGTCACAGGCCGTAAATGCAATAAAAAACACTAGCAATAACCAAAATGTATTTTTCATGAATTTAAATTAAGGTGTAAAAATAGATCTTATCTTTATTTAGACTTATTTTTAATAGTGCAAAGATAAGAAGCCATTTCACCCCTGCAATTCCTAAACTTTGGTACTAATACTAGTAGTGTTACTACTAATATTAGGTACTGTGAAAATGAGTCAATATTTATCTAACAATAATTTTACAGACTCAAATCAAAAAAGGCTAGCAATGAGCCATTTATGTTCTATGAGAATGTTAAATTGAAATAAGCTCAACCTAAAAATTAGGTAGACAGAAATTGGATGTCCTATTTTTGATGTTGAAAAAAGGCTTCCTTTTTACAAAGAAATGATACAGTATTAAATACATAAGCAGCATGTTTGACAACTTCTGGAAGTTTACCAACCAATTTGTAACTTTTTCTAAGAGGGAAAAGGAGTTAATAAAATCATCCATCACCCTAAAAGATGTACCCAAAAACTATACACTAGTAGACTTAGGTCAAACAGCTAAAGAAGTGTATTTCATCAACAAAGGCTTGCTGAGGTTTTACTACATCACAGATGAGGGCAATGAGATTACTGGGTTTATCTTCCAGGAAAATATGTTTGCCGGTTCGCATGAAAGTTTTTTCTCACAAATACCTTCTATACAGGTATTAGAAACATTAGAAGAATCTGAATTACTTGCTTTTTCTTACGAAAAATTCAACCATTTACTTGAAGAACTTCCCAAAATGAATGTGCTGGTTAGAAAGGTATTGGAAGTGAGAATGTCTTTTGCTCAAAAGATAGTCGCTTCTTTAATTATGAATAAACCCCAAGATCGATATACTTCTTATCAGGAATTGCATCCCGGCTTAGAAAATAGAATCCCACAACACATTTTAGCCTCTTATATGGGTATTACGCCAGTATCGCTCAGTCGCATAAGAAAGAGAATTTCAGGCCAAAAATAATTTCTTTACAATTGTTAATGAATTGGATTTGCAGAAGGTGCAACTTTGAATTGTAATTGATTTAAAGACATCATTTTAATCACAGTTTAGAAGTTTAGATGTTGAGGTGTTTAAAAAACCTCATAACCTTACAAACTCATAAACTCATAAACTTCAAAAAATGACCCATTTGCAAACAGAAATCATTCTTAATGCTCCTAATGAAAAAGTGTGGAACACCTTAGTTGACTTTCAAGCTTATAAAAGCTGGAATCCATTTATCATTTCCTCTTCAGGAAAAGCTGTGGTTGGAGAAAAACTAACCAATACCATGCTCCATAAAGGTAAACCTACCACCTTTACGCCTGTAATAACAAAAGTCGAAATCCATAAAGAACTGGAATGGTTGGGCAGTGGATCAATGGGTGCCTTCAAAGGCAGGCATTATTTCAAATTGGAAGACCTTGGAAATGGTCAAACCAAATTAATACATGGCGAACATTTTAGTGGAATCTTAAGAGGTATAGTGATGAGAATGATTGGAGAAGATACCTTAAAGAGTTTTCAAAAGATGAATAAAGCCTTGAAAGAGGTCGTGGAAGGATAGCTTTGAGCTTAGTTGTTGGTTGTTGGTTGTTGGTTTTTATCATGGTATAAATACCATTTATATCAGAGTTATAAACCAACAACCAAAAACTAACAACTATAGGCTATTTGTTGCCGTTTTTTCATC
The DNA here is from genome assembly GCA_038530915.1 of Bacteroidota bacterium. GTDB lineage: Bacteria > Bacteroidota > Bacteroidia > Chitinophagales > Saprospiraceae > JANQPA01. The sequence continues at coordinate 1,856 of JBCBCD010000144.1, read as the reverse complement.
TGTATAAATATTAAACAGAGCAGTAAATCCAACCATATCAAAGGTTTCTTTTACTCTTTCCTTTAGACCACACAATGCGAGCTTGCCATTCAAACGATTGATTTGCTTAGCGGTGAATAAGAGGACTCTTAAGCCAGAGCTGGATATAAACTCTAGTTTTTCCAGGTTGATGACCAGCTGCTTTTCATCTTGCTTTAATAAATCGAGGATGTGGTTTTCAAGTTCTTGGGCATATTTAATATCCAATCGACCGGATACACCTATTACATTAATTTCATTGACTTTGGATTGAGCTATTTGCATAATATAGTAGTATTTAGATAGTTCACTTAACGGATCTTTTTCAATATAGTTGTCACGTTAGACTTTTGTTTGTATTCATATTTGACGTTATCGGACAGTTTTTTTAACATAAAAATGCCAAGCCCACCAATTTTCCTATCCTTGACACTTCCGCTAACATCGGGATCTTCTAGTTCTAGAGGGTTAAAAGGTTTCCCTTTATCCTTTACACTTAAGACCACATTTTTGTTATTCAACCCTACGTTTAAAATAATGGGTTGAAATTTGCGATCAACAAAACCATAATTGATAATATTGGAAAGTAGTTCTTCAAGGATTAACTCCAATTCATAAATGGCTTTGTCTTTCAAGCCATTGTCTACATAAAATTGCTCCAATTCTACTCTGACTCTTTCAACTTCTGAAAGACTTTTTTTGATAGTGAATTGAAGTTTTTTCATTGCGACTAGGAATTAAAATTTTTAATAGTGCTTAGTATTTCTTGTTTTTTTTCATTTAGTGCTTCTTCAGCCGTTTCAATCATTCTTGGTAATAAATGACCATCGGTGAGTCCAACTCGTTCTTGATTGGTAACATCAATCATCACAATTTCAGCATGATGCATTGAAATTGCAAGTGCTAACTGTTTTGTATACAAAGTTTGCATAGGTATAGATAAGCCTTTTTGTAGAGAATGTCCAAGGTGATCAGAACGAAATGCATAATTTTCCCAAAAAGCCATAGAAATTATAATATCCGCTTGTCTTTTTACAGCCTCCACCACTGGCAGAGGAGCTGACAAAGCACCATCTGCTAAATAATGACCATCATAATACACAGGTGGTACCAAAGGGAAAATACTAGCAGAAGCTGCCAAGGCTACAGCAATTGGACCTTCATCAAAAATATAAGATTCTCCACTCAATATGTCAGAAGCCACAATGACCGTTTCAATAGGTAAGTCTTCAATTCGTTGGTCTTTAAAAAGGTTTTTCATTTCATCTTGTAAGGCATTCCCTTTTACAAGTCCATGACTAACATCCCATTTTGTAAAAGGAACATTGAATATGTTGAGAATGGTATTATAATCGAGTTTTTTCAAAGGATCTTTTGATAAAAAAGCATAGAATAAGTCTATCACTGTTTGGGAAGACATATCTAAAGCAAAAGAAGTCCCTAATATTGCTCCCCCACTCGTTCCAATGATTAAATCGACCTCAATATTATTTTCTTTCAAAAATTCAAATAAAGCCAAGGCACCAATAGCTTTTAGACCTCCACTACTGATGATAAGTGCAATCTTGGGTTTTCGCCTTATTTGTTTTTCTTCCAGCATTATTTAATCTATAAATTTATGATGTTCAATGGCATCCAAAATCTGAGCTTTCTTAGATTCGATGGCTTCTTTTCCCCAAAGCAATAAATCGGGAATATCTGTTTTCTTCTCAATGGATATTCCTCGTTTGGTTTTTACTTCAATTGGTATTAGTTCATAGTTGTGTTGATTGACCCCAAAGGCAATACTTGTTTTGATAATATTGTTAAGAACAGCTGATTGGCAATTTAGATAGCCT
>JBCBCD010000143.1:0-10763 GCA_038530915.1 Bacteroidota bacterium | reverse complement strand
CTTTGTATTTTTTCTGTGGGGATTTTGTGAGGCCAAAATAATTATCACATAATATTTGTACCTATAAGTGAATGGTGAAAACTTTAAACTTTTTTAACTATATGTAAAAAAGTCCATTTGATGTATAACTCTTCATTGCTTAACATTTCCGTTCTATTTTGAGAACAAAAACTAAACGTAACTGCTATTAACAATAAAATGTAAGTTGACTTAAAGTCATTTTTCTCCATTTTTTCAACCAATCCTATATTCAAATCATTGTATTACCAAAGTGCTCATATGACAGAAAAAAAGTGTCCGTTTACAGAAGATACAAACTCAAGCAAACCAATTATTGATTCAAAAGAAATCCTTTTGCTTGAAGAAGCAGGTAGTTTTTTATCCCAATGCTACCAAGAGTTCCAGATGTTGGATAGATTGGATACAAGGTTAGAATGTGTAGTAAACGAGATATTACATACAGGTACTTATACCCATACACCTTTAGAATTAGAATTTGGAGCAAAAGTAGCCTGGCGCAATAGTAATAAGTGTATTGGAAGGTTGATGTGGAATACGCTTCATGTCAGAGACAGAAGACATTTACAATCTTTGGATGCCATTTTTGAAGATCTCAAAGCGCACCTCAAACATTCTACCAATGAAGGCAAAATACGTTCCACCATTTCTATTTACAAGCAAAAACCGAATAATGGAAAAGGGGTCTGCATTTTAAACTCACAGCTTATTCGCTATGCAGCATATGAATTGGATAATGGCGAAATCATAGGAGATCCTCAAAACCTTGAATTTACTCAAGCTTGCAAGTCTATGGGTTGGGAATCTGAAATTGGTGCTTTCAATGTACTCCCACTAATTTTACAGGAAGAAACAGAAGCTCCAAAGCTTTATGAAATTCCTGCTCACTTGGTCCTAGAAGTACCTATCATTCATCCAGATTTACCATGGTTTGAAGACTTGAATTTAAAATGGCATGCCCTACCAGTAATAGCCAATATGAACTTAAGGTTTGGTGGAATTGAATACACAGCTGCTCCTTTTAGTGGTTGGTATATGTTAACAGAAATTGCGGTTAGGAACCTTGCAGATCAAAATCGTTACAATGCATTGCCACTTATTGCAAAGAAAATGGGAATGAATACAAAAAAGAACAAGAGTTTGTGGAAAGATAAGGCCTTGGTAGAGTTGAACCTAGCTGTAATGTATTCCTTTGAAAAGGCAGGAGCTAAAATAGTAGATCATCATTCTGCTTCTGAGCAATTTATGAAATTCGTTGAATTGGAAAACAAGCAAGGCAGAAAAGTCAATGCCGATTGGGCTTGGATTATTCCCCCCACCTCTGGTTCTACCATGGAAGTTTTTCATCAGCAGTGGGAGGATGAAATTATCTGTCCTAATTTTTTTTACAGAGATCAGAGCATTTAATTCTTGATCGGTAAAAACAACAGCAGGTCAATAGTTCTTTTTACTACATTCCGTACCCTTATCGTAGATCATCTAATTCTTTAACAAGTCCACTAATGTTTCTTACCGTTTCGCCATAGATAGCATGAAACTCTCTTTTAAATAAATAGCTTGAAAAATAAGATAGCAGAATAGAAATTGTAATGATCAATAAGGACGTACCAATCACAACTGTGTTACCAAAACCTGTATAAATCAACCTTTCATACAGGGTCTCACCAATAAATGGAATCATTAATTCGGTACGCAATAAAGCAAGTGAAAAACCAATGAATAAAAGTGGCACAATGATTTTATAAGCGAATAAAAACCTCGATTGCATCTTAAATAACCAGCTTTCAAAGGATTTTAAAAAATTATAGTTAGAAGTACCAAGATTCAATTGGTCTAATTTATTCAGTTCAATTAAAGCTAAAGCAGCAATAGTCAGGAATAAAATACAGACGAATAAACCAATGAATGGGGTTCCTCCTGCTGTAAATGCAATAAAAACCAAGACTGCAGTCAAGACCAATCCAGCAATGTTCTTCTTATAAATGTTTTTGAATTTATCAATGAAATAGATGGATTTCAGTTCTTCAAAGTTGTTAATTTGAGGGACACTAGAAAGATCAGCTTCCGTAAAACCTTCTTTCCAAATTCTTTTAATTGAGTTATCCATTTAAAAGTGTTTTTAATTTTTTTTTAATCCTATTGATTCGAACACCGATATTTGAAGGGGATGTTTCTAATATTGTAGCAATTTCCTGATAGGTCTTTTCCTCTAAATAAAGTAAGATGACCGCACGATCTATCTTACTGAGCTGCTTAATGCCTGAATAGAGTTTGTCAATCTCACTATGATCAGAGTCGTTTTTTTCTTCAGCTAAAGTTTTTACAGAAGATTCAAGTGGACTGGTTATCACTTTCTTTTTCTTTTGAAGCGTAAGACATACGTTTAGTGTAATTCGGTAAACCCAGGTAGACCATTGAGAGTTATGGTCAAAGTTTTTTCTGGACCGCCAAATCTGCAGACATACTTCTTGATAGTAATCCTCAAAATCCTCTTGGGTATTTGTGTAGGCCCTGCAAATTTTTATGATGATTGCAGCGTACGGTAGTATTGATATTTTAAAAAAATCTTTGCTCAACTATTTTTTATTGGTTAGTGGCCAAGCAACAGGAATTATTACATATTAAGCAAAGTTTTTTTATTTAAAATATTTTGTCAAGGTCCTGGCAGTTATGATACATGAGCCAAGAAAAGTACCTTCTAAAGCTCGATGTCCATGCACTCCTCCCCCACCAAATCCAGCAGCTTCCCCTATTGCATATAATCCTGGTATGGGTCTTTGATCTTGTGGTGTATCAGCCTTACTAAGTACTTGGCATTTAAGGTTGGTTTGTATCCCCCCCATGCTTTTTCTCGTTAAAATGTACTCACGGATGGCAATTAAAGGACCTGCTTTAGGGTCGCTGATTTTTTGGAGGTTGCTGGTTCGCAATTTATCTGCTTTCCATTCTCTTGCTTTCAAGATGCGATTTAATTGTTCGTCCTGGTAGGGTGCGCCTTGATCAATGGCAGCGTCATAATCTTGTATGGATTTTCTTACTGCTTCAAGGCTTACATCTTCAGTTTCCGTTAGTTGATTCATTTTTATGACCAAGTCTTCCACTGTATCTGCTACAATAAACTCTTCACATCGGCTACTGATGGTGTTGTAGAGTTCTTTATTTCCAAATAGGATATTCCTTACCAGCTTTAAAAACTTTTTATCTCTAATGGCGGCATTACTCTCTGAGCCTGAGATCGCTAATTCTTTAAGCGCAATTTTCTTATTGAGAATTTGCCAGCTGTATTTTTTTTCTTCCTGGCAAATTCGTTTAACCAGAAAACTAGTATCAAAACCTGTGATGAGTGGCTCTGGTCCCAACCTTTCTCCTTTGTAATTGAGCCATATAGCAGATTTGGGCGGGATAAGACTTAAACCGTGTTCCTCCTTTCTTGGTTGGTAATGTCTGATACCAGCAGCATAATTCCATTGTTTATCTCTGTTGGCAAATTTACCATTGATATTTTCTACCGCTTCATGCAAATCTCCTTGAGCATATTTGTGACCACCAACTAAAACGACTTTAGGTGGCGTACCTAAGTCTTTGTGCCAATATTCTTTTATTTTATTTACACTTCCACTGATACCACCTGTTGCAATAACAGTAACATCTGCTCGTATCTCAAAATCTTTCCCTAAAGCCTCATTGATCCCTCTTACACCAACCACTTTCCCATTTTCAAAAATTAATTCATTGACTCTATGTCTGAAATAGAGATCCAGCAAATTCCTTTTAGGATGTTCCAATAATAATCGAGCAAACACCTTTACCAATTCCATGCCTGTCCCCCAAACCAAATGAAAACGAGGAACACTATTTCCATCACCATGCATGCCCCGCTCTACCCAATTGACGGTACTTAAGAACTTGATCCCTTTTGATAAAAGCCAATTGTATCCTAGTTTAGTACAATTCTTTATGTAATAATTGGCCCATTCTTTGCCCCAATATTCTTCCTCTAAAAAATCTGCATAGCTGAACCAATCTTTTTTTGCTAAGTCGACGCTGTCTTTTATGCCACTTTTCCTTTGTAATGGTGTATCCACAAAAAACAAGCCACCCAAAGCCCATTTAGCTAATCCCCCAATGGCTTGTTCTTCATCTCTATCTAAGAGTGTAACTTGATATCCTTTATCTAATAGTTCTGTAGCAGCTATCAACCCACTGATACCTGCTCCGATAATAATGACATGCGACTTCATATATCTTTCAATTCTGTTAACCCTTTATTAGAAAATGGGTAAGCGAAAAATACAAAAATTTGAACCACTTGAGCCTCGTAATATGCAAGTCTGCTTTTCAAAGCTTACAGATTCCTCAATGCAAATAATAGATTGTAGTTTCTTATTCCAAAGATCGGTTAAACTAGAAGTCTCAAAATCATATAAGCCATATAAGTTCATATAAGTATGCTTTCTTACATGACTTATATGGCTTACATGACTTATATGATTCAATTAATCTATTCGGGCAACGACCTGTACAATTCATTGACCATTGTCTTTTGGCCGTTATAGAAAATGTTCGTCACATTGAAATTTATTAATAAACCAATGGGCGCGTTCAGTAACTTCATATAGGTCATTAATTGCATTTTGTGAATACCCAAAATCATTTCAACTGCTTTCAATTCGACAGGAAGAACTCCTTCTACAAATAAGTCACACCTTAGATTTGAGTTTACTTCCACGCCTTTGTAATACATAGGCACCCACAACTCCGATTCAAAACTAATCCCTCTTAATTGTAATTCATACTTCATAAATTTGTGATAAACACTCTCTAATAATCCAGGTCCCATTTCTTGATGTACTTCAATAGCCGCACCATTGACCTGATAAATCAATTCTGTCAAATAACTTTTTGATAATTCCATTTTGGCTTTTATATATCCTAGATCTCATCCTGAAGGAATTCCACAAAAAATTGATACTTTTTTTAAAATCTATTATGAAAGTGGAGTGCAAATCAATTTTGTAGGTCCCACACCCAATTAGCTTTGTTATTTACCAATCTGAAGTAGCCTACTTTTTCACCTTGTTCTACTCTAAAAAGGTTAAACTCACCATATTGATCAATTCGATCGTAAATGGGTTCAAGTATTTCATCGCCATCGTGGCTGAGTAAGCCGTAATATTTCACAGGGTTGATGATTACATTGCCATCTGGTTGGATAAATAAACGTTTAAATTTAGGAGGTACAACCATTACCCCCCTTTTATTGATAGCACCCAGTAATTCTGTTCCACGAGCGTGTTCATAATAAGGTCTTACAGTAGCTATACCTAAGTTGTAAGGAGAAATGAATGAAAAATATCGTCCAAAAGCATTCCGACCATTAGCATCCGCATAGTAATATTTTTTCTCTTCTCCCTTTTTTATTTCCACACCCAGTAGACCTTCAGAAAAGAAAATGGGTTCACCTTCTTCGAGTGGCATTTCTCTACCCTCCATATCAATGATGGTTTTGCGAGCTTTTTTAACGGTAGTTCCATCTACAATATAGGAATATTCTACCTCGACCAATGCGATCCCATTTTTGAAAGCAGAAGTGCTTATTAATGGCAATTCAAAGGGGGATTGGCCAGTAGCATCAATAAATTTCCAATGCGCTTCTTTTTTCATTCGATAAGCCACCAAACCTTCAGAAAATGTGTCCAGCTCTATATATTTACTAGGTATGACTTCTTCTCCTTGTAAGTTGATTATACCCCATAAACCCTGCTTACTCAATACACGTGCATATCCATCCACAAAGCCTTCTATTTTTTTGTAGGTAGGAGGAGTTAGTCTCTTACCACTATGATCGAGTAGACCAAATAGTTTTTCTCCGGCCATCTGATAGGAACAACGTCCATTGTCATCAAAGTCCGATATTTTAATGTCGCTACTTGCTTCGACAATGAAATCACCTTTACGATCAATAATCGCAGATTTAAATGAATTATTGGCTACATCTAATAGTTTCACATTGGCTACACCTGTAATAAAATCCATAGGTAATTTATTGTAGACATCTCCCAGTGTATCTTTTTTTGCTGGATAATGGAAAAACAATTGTTTAAAAACTTGACTACCACTTGTGTCGATACATTTCCAGGCAGAACCTTTTGCAACTATCCAACACCTCCCATCGTGAAAATCTCCTACCCTCTCCCAAGAGTTTCCATCTATCCCTGTTGTTATTTTGATGTCCCCATCGTGATTAATAAACACACATTCACCAGCACTATCCACTACCATGGCAAGGCCTTCAGAAAAGGGCCTGGCAATAGCATAGAGAGGTTCAAGAACGACTTCTCCTTTTAAATTGATATAGCCCCATTTACCATCACGATTTCTAAATTGAGAGAGACCTTCGATAAAAGGTCTTGCACGTGTTCGATTGATAAATACCTGATGACCGTCTTTAGAGAAGAAAAAGGTCGGAGTGCTATCTACACTTACCTGAAAATAGTCTTTATACTTGATGACATCACTGTATTTGATTGGACTTAACAACTCACCACTTTCGTCCATGATCCCATAATCCGCATCTAAGCGATTGATGTTGGTTTTTTTGTTTTGTTTTAGAACCAAAGCTCGATTATTGTCATAAAAATCTTTTACATGCTGATAATTTGTCTCAAGAAGCAATTCGCCTTTTGTATTTATATAGGCCCATTTAAGAGAATCATTGGGAAGGTTCTTAATGTACATTTTGTTTTGAGCTCTTACAGTCATTACATTACTAGGTCCATCTAAGAGAAACTCTTTTATCAGTTTCCCATTATCCTGTACAGCAAATTTTTCTGTTTCACCTTTCCACTCTCTTGATATTTTAGGTGGAACTTCGCAATACAGCTCTCCACCTAAAGCTACTCTTGCACGACCATTTCTAAAGGGACCGATGTAAGAAAACAATATTGGCTTCCCATCTTTCACCAATGGTTGACCATAGGCATTCATTAACCCCATTTTGCCATCTATTGTGAGATAAGTAGTCACGGAGGAGCGGTAATCATATTTTCGCATACCAATGATGCCATATTCATTTGACCACTTGTTCATTTTGGGTTTGGCATATTCATAAAAAAATGGACTGACACTGGATGCAACACAACTGAATATATTGGCCATGCGTAGATATTTCAGATCAACATAATCCATTAAGTACAACTGATTGTTGATCAAGCTTTCAGAAAACTTACTGAAGACTGGATACTCTTTGATGTGTCTTACCAACTTCATATCAGGTAAAATATCTACATAATGGGTTAAGTTCCATTCCTCAGGGACATTAGCGATCCAATCTCTGCGTTGGCCAGTTGGTTGTGTAGTATCCGGTAAAACTCTAAAGATTTCACCAAAGCGATTAACAACCACTTTACAAGTCTTGGGTACATCAGATTTCTCTGCTACCTTTTCAATAGGAATTGCTTCCCGCCATTCTTTATCAGAGTCCCGATCTATGACCTGACCATCATTGATTAAAAAAGTAGGATTCAGCTGAGTTCCTTCTTCATTTAAACCAACAACTAAAACTTCATTATCTTTGACAAGGCTCACTTTATTAATCTCTTCAATAAATACACGGTCATATTCACATCTGGTAATGGCAATGGTATCAGGATTAAGCATACCAATAGCACCATATTGTTTTTTTCCCACACGAACAATTGCAATATTGCCTTCAAAAGCTTCAATGCGACTATAATAGGCGGGTTCAAGGGGTTCAGATTTTAAGGAAGGGTTGACAATTCCCCACATTCCATTACGGATAATGCGGTAAATTCCATTTTTACCTGAAGGCAATATCAATTGATAGTATGTACTAGCATCTACAGAGGAGCCATTAATATTTAAAAATTGATAGGTTTCTTCGCCTCTTGCCAACATATTTACTTTTGCCAAATATTGGCCATCTAAATCATAGATGTAGGGATAAAAGGGCTTAGTGGGTCTCGAGTTATTTCCAATCCTGTCAGTAAAATAAGTGGCAACCGTATCTCTTTTTTGTATATTCCATAAAAAGACTTGTTCTTCTTCATTTTCCGGCTTGGAATGACACATGACCAATTGATCATTTACTTTAATCATCTCTAAGAAAGCTCTTCTTTCAATAGTGAACTTTCCCTTATCTTTTTTGAAAAAATGCCAAAATCCTTTGTGTTTTCCTCCCAACCAACTATTGGAAAATACTTGCCAGTCTTCTTCAGGATCTTCTACCAAGATTTCTCCTTTATGATTGATTAAAAACCATTCATCCTCCCGCCATGACTTTCTTACCTTAAAATAACCCCACTGGCCAACCAACTGTATATCAATAAACTGTGGTGACAATATTTCTTTGCCTCCTGTATCCCTCAATCCCCAGCGGCCATTTTTTAGAACAAAGAAAAAGCAAGCTCCTTCCCTATTTTGATCAGCCAAAAAAATATCATCATATCGTTCGTTGGGCCATAATGGCTTCTCATCTGCATCAATGAGTTGGAATAGAGAGTCGGTCTCAACTGCAAAAAACTGATGGTTTATAGGACGGATGCGTCTGTACTTATTCGATATCGATTCATCTAAGGACTCATTAAGCAATCCGACTTTATAATCTTTTTCAAAAAGCTTGTAAGGAGAAGTATCTCTGGGTGTTGTTCTCACATTCCAAACCAACGGTACATCACTGATGTAGTCGTACTTTGGATCCTTGAACATAAAATACTCACCATAATTATAGAATCGGACATATCCCCATTTGTGATCTACTCTTACAGGATATACATCCAGGTAATTGACTTCTTTATTGGTTTGTGTATAGCTTAATAGGCCAATGCCCAGTAAGAACATGGAAAGGATTAGTTTTTTCATGGAGCAGGGATTTTAAAAGTGTTGCTAAGAGAAAGGTATTCATTTTTCACCTTCCTCTTAGCAGGAAAACTAAAGACTAGCTATTTCTATCACTTTTTCAAGATCCTCAGGTTTTTCAATTGCTAGATCTTGTACATCCATTTGGAAAGTATATTCCTGACCAATTGCTGATTGTATCTCATCAGCATCCCTATTAAAATCAGATTGTGAATAAATTGCTACTTTATTATTTGGCAAAACAGCAATCATACAGTTATCAGCAGAAGGACTGAAACGGAATTTATTCCAATCGTATGATGGCAAGTTGACAATGGCTCTTCCTTGACCCGTGATCAGGTATACGTTTACCAATTCATCTACTAAATCGGGCATATCACCAAAGTCAAAATTGGCAAAGATCTGAACGGCATCTTGTCTTTTCCAAAGCAGGTCGTAATTAAATAAGCCAAAACTACCTACTCTCATGGTACGTAATACTTTTGCATTCGCTTCTCTAAAAGCTTCTTTTTGAGCTAACAACTTTATGTCTGAACGGTATTCATCAATAGAAGCCTGATATTCAGCTTTTGCTGCTTCTAAATCAACACCTTGTAATGCTTCTTTAACTTCTACCCTGTAAAGGGAATCACCTACCATGGTCAATTCATAAACACCTTCCTGTTGAGTCGGCTTCAACATCTTTTTTACCCAAAGTCCCTGATTAGCAATCCATTTATTATTGCGTGGTGCTTTTTTAGCATCGTTGCCAAAATAGTTTAAAACAATGCTTTTACGATCTTTCAATTCAGGACAAGCAGTCATATCTAAGTCGCTAAAGACCAAATTGTCGCGCTCATCACCCCAAGTAGGTATGGGTTCACGCATAGTTGACGCTCTTAGGTCTTCAATTTCAGTCTCCAATCTATCGGTAACGGATGGAACTTCAGCAGGAGAATTGGCATCGCCTTCATTGATCCAATTGCCCAAATCTTGATCAAAGAACCATTCATCATAATCGCCTGCCACATCAGAATTGCTCAAGTGAACCATAAGGTTTTTTCCTTCAGCAATTTGTACAGGCTGATCGTTTGCATCATAGCCTCTGATGTCAAACATACCAGCAGTTTGCATGTATTCTTTACTGCCATCTTCCATATTGACATGCATAGGAATACCTGACATAATGATTTCTGCAGCAGTGTGGTATTCTTCAAAAGTCAATGTAACAGGAGTAGTAACCGGATTGCCCTCCTCATCAACAAAAATATTTGCCGGAATTTCGATAGCAGTACCCGACTCAAGCACAAAGAATGCATCAACAGTAGGGTTATCTATTGTCAAATATTCGTTGTAATCAAAGGTCATGTCTTCAAAAGGCGAGTCGATAGTAGATTGAGTGGATTCATTTAATTCAGAAGTTGAATCGGTATTTTTAACCTGATCGTTGTTGGTACAAGAAAAAGTCAATAACATGATTGAAAAGAGCGCAAAAGGGAAAAAGCTTTTCATACGTAATGGATGCATAAACTAGGTATTTAATGGTTGAAAGATTGTATATGTATTAGGTCTTAAACCAATTAACATTATTTCAATATAAATAAAATTAGATAGTGTTCTATTTTATTGTGATCGAAGCCTTGCTTTTAGTTAAAATGTAGCTATTCATCGATAAGTCAGTTGTAAAATTCGAATTATGTCATTTTTCAATAGGCTCACTTAATAGATACATGCAAAAAGCATAATGCATAAATTTTAAAAAGTAACTGGAAAATTAGTGGATGAGGGTATAAGTTTATGAGGTTATTATTAATAGTTTTCCATTTGGAAGTTTTATTTTAGTTGGTAACAAAACTTGATTTATGAAAAAAGTATCCAACTCTAATACA
>JBCBCD010000142.1:0-10807 GCA_038530915.1 Bacteroidota bacterium | reverse complement strand
GGCATCGAATAGATGAACGCGTTTGATGTGTAAAAAGTGTGAATGCAATGAAAGGAAAACCATGGATATTATTCACTTTGATCATTTTTTTTGGGGGAAATAGCCTGTTGGCACAACGTACCATTTCTTTTACTTACGGAGAAAATTATGAATACTTTGGCAGTGTAAGAGTGGGGCTATTTTTGAAGGGAAAAAGGAAAGCAGATAACCAACAAATTATAAGACCACTAGATCGATTGGCCTATACAGTAAGAGTTAAAGATTATGAAAACCCACAATTAATCTTGAGGTTTCAAAATCTCGAATTTAGACAACATGAACACTGTGAGGGTTATGGCCTCAATTTAGATATAAGAGAATACAGCAACCTCAGCACTCCTGGTTTAACTTGTGCCAATAAAATGGGTTCAGAAATTGTAAAAATGGTAAGATGTGAACCAAAGATGGCACGTCGAGAAATAATTTTTGACATTGATACAAGCATTACTGAGGATTTAAGTGGAGAATTGAGTATCTTGTGCCAGATTTTGACTAGTGATAATCAACTACAAATAATAAATTCCAATCATAATCTTACTTATCATCTCAGTGTAAGTAGCACTGAGGACCTACAAAAAAATTCAGTAAAAAATTCTGATTCCACTTCAACTAGAGATGAGCCGGTCAGTAGTACCAAGGACGTTTCTAAGACTTCTACCTATTTTGGTAGTAAAAAGGAGGAAGAACTTTTTTCTCGTTTTATGGATTCCAATACGCTTGACGAAATTATCACATTGGGAAACGAATATCTTCAAAAATTTCCAGAAGGAATTTATTTAGAAGATGTCCTTTCTGAATTGGTATTGAGTGCACAGGATAATACTATAAAACAGGAAATGGTTAATTTGTATTTGGAGAAATTCCCCGAAGGCAAATACGCTACCGCCTTTAGTGATCTTTTAAGCAGTCCGACTGATTCTTTGATGAATACCGGCTGGCAAAATGTGAATAGTCTGATGGTCGATATGACTTTGAAGGGAAAAGAATTAGCTATCCAAGACATCGAGAATGGTGAACCACCCTTTAGTTTGTTGGTTTATCAGACTCCGGATAGAAACAAAGCCGTCTTCAATGTAGAACTTGGTTCTGCCAGAAGATTTACTGTAGATCTCGATCAATTACCATTAAGAAGTGGTGATTACTACTTAGGATTGAGAGATGCAAATCAAGGCGTTTTCTATCTGAAAGACCCTCTGCAGTTTGGTACTGCACAAGTTGGTTGGCTGAGTATGCTGCCATGGACCCGTATAGGCATGGCATTAGGCTCAATAATGATAGCCATGGTAGCCATCTATGTGTACTCCAAGCGAATTCGAAATTATTGATTTACACAAACCTGCTTGATGAGAAAATTAATGAAGTAGTTTACAAAATTGAAATATAAATATTAAGTAACTACTTACATTTGTGTACCGTTTGGTATATGATAGTAGAGATATAATTGAAAATGAAAACAGAGGGTGAGCCTTAGGCATTTCTATTTTTGGCAATGTTTAGTGCTTATTGTGTTTGACACAATGGCTCACTCATAATCCCATTACTAATGAATAGTAATTCCAACTTCAAAAATGAAAATTGGATGTACAAATGTATGTCCCTTGTACTGTTCATCTGCTTTTTTTCAGGGCATTCGCTCAAAGCGCAACCTGAAATATCCTCTTACGATATTGGTATCTGTAAGAATTCAACCCTCTTAATTAAAGGGACCAAATTAGGTTCCATACGGTCGGTCTTAATTGGTGGTACCGTTTTAGTTGAAAACTCTTTAGAATTCAACCTTTCTTCAACAGAATTAAGAGTAAAGCTTTTTCAGGCTCCATCTCTTAATGAAGGCTTACAAAACTTCTCCGTAATCTACACGACACAAGATTCCGAAGGGAACAATGTAAATCGAACACTTCCCATTGGAAATATTAATATCATTGAACCTATTGATATTGAAATAGATGCCCCTCCTGTGGTCTGTAAAGGAGAAACCATCACGGTATCTGCCTCTTCAGAAGCTGTTACCTATCGTTGGCAGGATAATTCTACAGAAAAAAACATCACAGCTACCATCAATTCAAATCAGTTTTTTGGACTTACTGTAACTGACAATAATGGATGTGTAGCAGCAACTCAAAAACTAATAATAGCTAATGAAAAACCTTTAGCTATTATCAGCGCGAATACCAATGATGCTATTTGTGCCGGGGATACGATCAAGCTGAATGCCAGTCTTAATGATCAGTATTTGTGGTCAGATGGAAGTACAGGCTCTTCTCTTAGCATAACTCCTGAGCAAAGCACTGCAGTGGAATTAATTGTTATGGATGCGAATGGCTGTTCAGATACGACAGATATTGATATCATGGTGAATCCAAAACCTCAAATACAATTGAGTGGGTCAACAGATATCTGTTCGGGCAATAGTACTACTATTGTTGCTACTGGTGGTCAAACTTACTTCTGGCCCGAATTGGGATCCAGCTCTAATACAATAACCGTTTCTCCAAGCAGAACCGGAGCTTTTACATTAAGAGCTACATCTTCAGAAGGTTGTCAAGCAGATACAGTGATCAATATTACAGTAGGTAGTTCACCGCAATTTCAAATCCAGGGAGATGATAAACTGTGTTCTGGTGAAACTTCCACCTTGTCAGTTCCTTTCAATGGGAATTGGTCATATCAATGGAGCAGTGCAGCTAACAACAGCGTCTTATCTCAAGTAAGCATACAGCCACAAAGTCAAACTACTTATTCAGTAGAAGTCAAAGACAAAAACAGCAATTGTGCCGTAGAACAATCCATCACGGTAGATGTATTTGATAAACCTGAAGTAGAGATAGTGGGGGACGATAAGGCGTGTCAAGGAAATGAAGTTCAATTAACTGCACAAACGACCAGCCAGGATGTATCCTTTGAATGGTCAACCGGACAACAGGATGAGCAAGTGAGCTTAGCCTTGAATCAAGAAACAGAAGTAGAAGTGGTTGTGACTGATAATATTAGCGGCTGCCAGGCAGAAGATACAAGAACCATACAGGTAATACCTCAGCCGAATGGAGAGATTGAAGGGAATAAAGCAATCTGTTTTGGTGAGACCACCACACTGACAGGTAAAGGTGGAACCATCTATGATTGGGCCATTGGCTCTGACAATCCTAGTGTAGAAGTTTCTCCGGTGAGAACGACAAATTATACGCTTCTGGTAAGCAACGCTCAAGGATGTACGGATACCGTAATGGCTGAAGTCACTGTAGATCAAAAACCGGAACTAAATGTTTCTACCAATCAAGTAGAAATATGTGAAAATGAAAGCTTTGCAATTAACCTTTCTTCTCCAAATACCGTAGGGAACATGCAGTTTAGCTGGACAGTTAGTGGTGATAGCAATATCAAGGGGGCTAGTGAAGGATCTGGAAGGCTCATTGCTCAAAACTTATTCAACGATGCAGGTTTTCCCGGTACAATTACTTATCGGGTTGTTGCTGAAATCGGCGGTTGTGCAAGCGATATGGAACAGGTGCAAGTTGTAGTAAATCCGCGACCAGTTATAACCATTGATGGGGGAACTGATATTTGTGATAGCACCAGAGTAGATTTGTTTCTTAATTCTGATGTGCTTTCTACCCAGTTTGAGTGGGTGGCTTCTAATGGCTACAATGGTAGTGGTGGCGATGGTCCCAATGGCAGCATCATTGATGATATTTTGTTTAGTGCCAATCGCTCGCAAATGGTACAATCTATGACGTATACCATTAATGCTAAGTCTGCTATTGGTTGTAACGCTTCACAAAAAAAAGTTGAAGTGTTTATATATCCTCGTCCCCAGTTGCGATTAAATAATGATCCATTTCTAAGATTATTGGATGGAGAAGTAGCGGAGGTTACACTTTCAAGTCCGTCGTCCCAAGCTAAGTTTTCCTGGGAGCCGATAGGAGTTGAAGGAAGGGTAGAAGGCCAAATTGCTGGTGAGGGATCTAAATTCAAACAAACCTTAACACTGACGGATAAAAGAAGTTGGGCAAAAGTATTTTATAATGCCTATGCTTATACAGGGACCAGAAGCGGTAGTTTATGCATGGGGGATCAAGCACTCATCACCTTACAGGTAATTCCTGATGTTATTGGGGAAGCTGTTTTTATTCCCAATGTCTTTAGCCCAAATGGTGATGGGGTAAATGACAATTGGGGGATTTCATATGCTCAATTCATTAATCCGGAAGAATATAGCATAACGGTAATAAGCAGAAATGGAGGTGTCGTTCTACCTGAAATGAATCTGGACCAAGCTGCTGCTTGGACAGCTGATGGCCTGCCAGGAGGGTCTTATATTTATATATTAAAAGGTCCCGATCTGGACTACAAAGCAGCATTGACCATACAGAAATAAATTCGCTACTATTTTCCCGGAACATTCTTAAGCATTATAATCCAAAAACATGAAATTAAGTATACCATTCATCATAACACTTATTAGTTTCTCTCTCTGTCAGCTTTCTATAGCTCAACAAACACCCCGTTTAATGCACTATTTGACTAACCCAAGTGCTTTCAATCCGGCCTTAGCGGGACTGAACGGTGCTGAAGTTTTTGCTTTTCACAGACAGGAGTTTTCAGCTTTGGACAATGGCAAGTTTCAAACCCAGGTAGCAGGCGGTAGTTTCAAGCCTTTTGGAAACTCACAGCGATTAGGACTTGGTGCTTTAGTGCTTGTAGATCAGGCCAACCTTATTCAAAATAATAACTTTGGTGGGACACTTGCTTACCATATTTTGGACGGACAGACCAGCCCTCATCAACTATCCATTGGCATTTTGGCGGGGATTCAGTCACAAAGAATTTCTTATGATAATGCTATTATAAGCAACCCTAATGATTTTACCCTATATGATCGTGCAGTAAATTCAACAGAATTTAACTATGGAATGGGGATTGCCTTGATCATTAAGATGGGCCAAAAAAGCAAGTTGGGTTTAAATGTAGCAAGTACCCAATCCAATAGAGATCTGACCATTTTTGATGGAGAACAAGATTTCATGTTTGGCCTAAAAAGAAATGTAATTGGTTCTGCTTTCATTAATGTAGAAGTCTCTCCTAATTTTAGCATAGAACCCGCAGTACTTTACAAGCGCATCTTAGAAGGGTTTGAACTGGAAGATGACATCACTTTTGGCTTAAGGGGCGTATTTAGCAAAAGGGTTTCTTTTGGTGGTACCTATGCTTTGGCTTCGGGCAGTGCAGGTGTAATGTTGGGCTTTCAAATAGGGAAAACAAGAGCTTCAGCAGGCTCGGAATTGCCTATGGGAACGGTAGCTGATTTGGGCAATACTTTTGAAGTAGGTGTTATGCATCAGTTCAGCTATATCGATGAGTTTGAAATGGAAAAGGAGGATAAGAAAAAAGAAAATCAAGCCAACAAAAAAGATAAAACTAAGAAACCTAAAGTTGATAAAAAGCAACGCAAACTGGATAAGGACGACTACATCACCGCTGAGAAGTTGAGAAAATTATTAGCTGCCGAAAAATTCAAACCTTTCAAAACCAATATCTCTGTTGACAAACCTGGTTTGATCAGAGTAAAATATGAATATACCGATCTATTTACTGATTATTATGGGGTAGATCAGGTCAATGGCTTGGTCACTCACTTGGTTGGTTTGTTTGATGAATGGACGAGCAAAGGCTACAACATCAAATCCATCAGAATCACTACTAATGCAAGCGAAACACCTCAAATGTTGGAAAATAGAGCATGGCAAGAGTACGAAGGTGAATTCGGTGATATCGAAAATCTTGCTTTCCGTCAGGATGGCGAAGGCACCAAGATCGATATCAAAAAAGGTCCAATCACCATTCAACAACACACCTTGCTTAAATTGTATCGCATTGCTACTGACCTGCAGTTTTACGATGAGTCCATCCAGTTGAGATTGAATACAGGGGACCCAAGAGTAATGACAACGATTCAGATCGATGTTGAGAAATAACCATGTTTTTATGCTATTATACTGTTATGTTGTCATCTGTATTTCCAATACTTGATGACAGCATAACAACATGACAACATAATAGCATGAAAAAATTCATACAACTTTCATTAAAGATTCCTATACTCATTTATTAATAGACATTATATTGAAAACCAAATAACAAACACCAAGTATATGTACAAATTTAAGTACGGAGGGCGCGAAGGTGAAGAATATACCTTAGTTGAAGCCAAAGACTTAGTGGTAGTGCGCACAGAAGAGGCACATGAGCTCAACAAGATGGATATGTCTTCAGAGTCCAAAGCCCTGGTTCCCAATCTCTTGCCGGTAGCCTCTTTTCCTGAGGCCAATGTAAAAGTGTACAAAGTAGTCAATAAAGATCCCAATCATGTGGTGAGTCTGCGCAATGCAGTGCGAAAACATTTCAAAAAGGAAGATGGCATTAAGTTTGCCGGAAGGGTATTGAAAGATCAAAAAACTGGGACTTTATTTATTTATACCGAAAACTTTTTTGTCAAATTTAAGGATGATGTTTCTGAATCACGCTGTAAGGAATTGTTAGAAAAACACCAGCTTTTAGTAAAAGAGAAGTTGGTCTTTGCCATAAATGCCTTTTTTACAGAAGCAGAATCAGGAACAGGTATGAAAATTTTTGAGATCGCTCAAAATTTATTAGAGGAAGAGGATGTAGAAGTGGCTCATCCGGAAATGGTCCGCGAAAAAAAGGACAAGGGGATCTACCCAATGCAATGGCACCTGAAAAGGACGATTATTAACGGTACCGTTATCAATCAGCATGTAGATCTCGAAGAAGCTTGGAAAGTCTCCAAAGGTGCCAATACTACCATAGCAGTAATTGATGATGGTGTAGATTCAAGTCATGAAGAATTTGAAGGACGTATAGTAGCACCAAGAGATACCATCCGCAACCTGAATAATGCTGACCCAAAAAGTGAAGAAGAAAACCATGGTACGGCTTGTGCAGGAGTAGCTTGTGCCGCAGGGAATTTTAAAGCCGCAGGTGTATCGCCGGAGTCTATGTTAATTCCTATTCGTTCCGGAGGTTTGGGTTCTATGTCAGAAGCTAAGGCTTTCGCCTGGGCGGCTGATAATGGCGCAGATGTTATTTCCTGTAGTTGGGGACCTAGAGATGGTGCCTGGTGGAATCCGGGAGATCCTTTACACACTTCTTTCTTTGCTTTGCCGGATAGTACTCGTATGGCGATAGATTACGCCATCAATACTGGGCGTGGAGGCAAAGGTTGTGCCATTATTTGGGCAGCAGGCAATGGCAATGAAGATGTTAGATACGATGGCTATGCCAGTTATGAAAAAGTAATTGCAGTTGCGGCTTGTAATGACAGAGGTCGCCGATCGGTATATAGTGATTTTGGGAAAGCAGTGTGGTGCGCTTTTCCCAGCAGTGACATCCATGTACCAGAGTGGAATCGCCCAAGACCTTTGACCGCTGGTATCTGGACAACCGATAGGGAAGGACGCGATGGCTACAATGAAGGTGGCATCAATGCAGAATCTTTCGTAGGAGACGCACAAGGCAAATATACTGCTACTTTTGGTGGTACATCTAGCGCTTGTCCGGGAGTTGCAGGTGTGGCAGCTTTAATTTATTCTATAAATCCTGAATTAAAATGGGACCAGCTTAAGGAAATACTCAAAAACTCCTGTGATCGCATAGATGAAGAAAATGTAGTTTATGATGAAAATGGGCACAACATTTTTTATGGTTATGGCCGTCTAAATGCTCATAAAGCTGTTCAAAATGCATTGGCAACTACTGCTGAAGCTGAACTGGAAGAGTTTGACATAGAAGGTACTGCTTTTTTTAGCAGAGATTCTGAAGTAGCCATTCTGGAAAATACGATCACAGAAGATGATTTTGAAGAAAATCGCTTTCTGGGCTTTAGGCTAAAACTCAAGCCATTTCACCCCGATTTATCCCTCAAATACAAAGTAAATATCAACAATAAAGGCTTCACTGACGAAGTCACCGCAGGAGAATTTGCAGGTACCACCGATAAAAGGAGAAAACTCATCGGTTTCTCCATAGAACTCACCGGTGCACTAGCTGATCAATACGACGTAATCTACGAAGCTGAAATCAGAAATCGCACCAAAATGAGCAAAGCGCTTAATGGCGAAATTTGTGGTACGGATAAAAAGAAAGGGCAAGCGATTAAGGAGATAAGAATCGAGGTGAAGAAAAAGTAAGTCACCACAAAGTCGCAAGAGTTTCATAGAGTACTCCATGCAACTCTCGCGACTCAATGGTGAATAAAACTCAAAACTAGTACAACAAAAATATGAAATTCAAAAACCTTCAATTCCTGTTGATGGCCCTCCTTTTTTGGAGTTGCCAGCAAGATCCTACTACCACTGAAGAAGCTTACGATCGCGAAGTCTATCAGAGCATGAGCGCTCAAAGATATACCTTACCGAATGGCTGGTCGCTAACACCTGCCGGACAACACCTTCCTTTGGGAGATTTACCACTCAATCTACTTATTTCAAAAGATGAAAAACGTGCTGCCGTTGTCAACTGTGGACAATCTACTCATTCAGTAATGTGGTTTGATATTGAAAACGATTCACTCTTGGATGAATACGAACTACCCAAAGCATGGTACGGCTTAGCTATGAATGAGGTGGCTGATCAACTGTATGTGTCCGGTGCCTTTGACAATATGGTGCGAACTTTTTCTATGGAGAATGACAAATTGGTCCAAGGTGACTCCATCGTTTTGGGAGAAAAATGGCGAGAAGATACCATCATGGTTGCTGGCCTCGAACTGGACGAAAAACGCAATCAATTGTACATCGTAACCAAAGAAGACAACTCTTTTTACACAGCCAATCTGGAAACCAAAGAAATCATCAATAAAATAGAGCTGGGTGAAGAAGCTTACCATTGTATGCTTTCTGCCGATGGCAATAGTTTATACATTTCTATTTGGGGCGGAAAAGAAGTAGCTGTTGTAGACTTGGATAATCAAAGCATCACACAACGCATCAAAACCGGATCACACCCTAATGACATGGTCTTGAGCAAGGATGGCAACTATTTATTTGTGGCTTGTTCGGATGAAAATGCGGTGGATGTTATCGATTTGGCCGAAGGCAAAGTGATAGAAACCATGGTGGCTTCCCTATATGCCGATGCACCTACCGGAAGTACGACCAATTCTGTAGCACTTTCTGACGATGGTGCTATGCTGGCAGTTGCCAATGCCGACAATAACTGCGTGGTATTATTCAATGTAGAAGAACCGGGCGAGAGCCGCTCGATGGGCTTTATTCCTACAGGCTGGTATCCTACTGCTGTAAGCTTGGTGGGTGAAAAAATCTATGTGGCCAATGGCAAAGGTTTATCCTCTGCACCCAATAGCGATAATGGCCCCAATCCTTACGAACGACGCAACGATTCTACTCAATACATCGGTGGCCTATTTAAAGGTACTTTGAGCATTATTGATGCCCCAAATGCAGAAGAATTGGCTGCTTACAATAAGATGGTGTACGAAAACACACCTTACGAAAAAGATAAAGAAATGAATCCTGAAGGTGAAGCAGGCAACCCAATTCCACAAACAGTAGGAGGGGAGTCGCCTATCAAATACGTTTTCTACGTCATCAAAGAAAATCGTACCTACGATCAGGTATTTGGCGATATGCCGGAAGGCAATGGCGATGCAAGCATCTGTTTATTCCCCGATAGTGTTTCGCCCAATCACCACAAACTGGCCCGAGAGTTTGTCTTGTTTGACAACTTCTATGTAGATGCTGAAGTTAGTGCGGATGGCCACAACTGGTCAACAGCTGCTTATGCCAATGATTATGTAGAAAAATCTTGGCCTACTTCCTATGGTGGTCGCGGTGGTACCTATGATTATGAAGGCCGCAAAGACATTGCTTATCCTAGAGATGGATTCATCTGGGATTTTTGTGAAAGAGCAGGTGTAAGTTTCCGCACCTATGGTGAGTTTGCCAACCTCAACGAAGCCTATCACGAAACTTTGGAAGGCCATACGGCGCCACGTTTCCCAGGCTACAATACGGGCATTAGAGACATGTACCGCTACGAACAATGGCAGATTGACTTTGATTCCTTATTAGCATTGGGGCAAGTACCGCAGTTCAATATTGTTCGTTTTGGCAATGACCACACGGCAGGAACCCGCATTGGCTATCCTACTCCACGTGCCATGATGGCGGACAACGACCTTGCAACCGGTAAACTGGTAGAATACCTCTCTAAAAGCCCCATCTGGAAAGAAACCGCCATCTTCATCACCGAAGATGATGCTCAAAATGGACCGGATCACGTTGATGCACATCGTTCTATTTTGTTGGTAGCCAGCCCATATACACGCAGAAAGCATGTGGATCATACCATGTACTCCACCTCATCTATCTTGCGTACCATGGAGTTGATACTGGGTTTGCCACCTATGAGTCAATACGATGCAGCCGCTATGCCCATGTACCGTACCTTCACCGCCGATGCTGATTTCAGCCCCTACGTAGCAGCCGCCAACCAAATCGACCTCGACGAAATGAACAAGGAACAAAATCGCCTCTCCATGCTTTCCGAAATGATGAATCTCGACCAGGAAGATCAGGCTCCGGATATCCTACTCAACCAAGTCATCTGGAAAGCCATCAAAGGCATGGATGCTGAGATGCCGGCGCCGAGAAAGGCAGCTTTTGTGATGAGAGCTATGGATGAGGACGAATAGAACTTTTCACCATGGAGTCGCAAGAGTTGCATAGAGTAC
>JBCBCD010000141.1:0-10822 GCA_038530915.1 Bacteroidota bacterium | reverse complement strand
TCTTACAGATATACCATAAGAGATAGTTGAATTAACTAACTTAAGAGAATTGAATCTATCAGGCACTAAAATTTCCAAAGAAGAATTCTCCAAAATAGAAGAATGGCTACCCAATACTAGCATCTATTTTCCAAAGGAATAATAATCTTCCCTCGCCCATCCCTCCCATTCACCACCTCAAGTCCCACACTCACCCTTTTTCTCCATCCTGCCTCCTCAATACCTGCATATTGGATACCGAAAGCAAGCCACAAGTTTTCGCTTGCCTATTCCAATATTCAAAACCCATAAAACTCCAAAATCATGGAAAACGTATTGAGCAGCTTCAGCAGCAAACACTTTTTAATGGCCTTACTCCTTGGCTTAGTGCTGGTCACGGCCTGTAAAAAAGAAGACAGTTTTACCACTCCTGCTATGCCCGAGTTAAATGCACAAGTAAGTTCCCAAGATCCTATTGTACGAACCACCCCTGGTACTGCAGCCATTGAGTTGCCACAAGTAGATGAGCTCTTGTGTGAGTTGTCGCCCATTACCAGAGCAGACATTACTCCTGAATCTCCCATACAAGAACTGACCGATGGAAATGGCTTTTCCATATCTGGTGGTGATTTATCCATCAACATCAAGGGAAGAGAAGTTTTTCTAAAAGGACTGGATGCTACCTTCCGCTTTTGCGACAACAATCGCCTGATTGCGATTGAGGGAACTGCCGGCATTCCTTCGCCCATTGAATGCATTGATTTTGGTGATGCAGTAGGTACCAAGATTGGCTTTTTTACCGGTAGTGTGATCAATGAGTCTTTAGGGCTTGATTTTGAACTGCCTGCTGATCGAGCTTATTTTGTGTTCACCATAGAAACTCAATTGGGCGTAAACATTTGTACCAACCTGGACAATCCGGAGTCCAGACCCGTTCGTATTGAAATCCCTAAGACCGGCTTGAGTTTTCAGTTTATTACCGATTTTACCGATCCCTTTTACTACCTGGAAGTCCCCAAGATGGCCGTAGCCAACTCTTCAGAAGGAGTCTTCCAGTACCAGCCGATACAATCCATCCCCGAGTTTGAACCCTTTAATGCCCGTACCTATGTCAGTGGCACCTATCCGATGTACGGTGTCCTACAGGTGAACGGACATTTGTATCAGAATTTGCCTTCCATTATTGGTCAGTTGGCATCAGACAATCCTTTTGATTTTCCCATAGAAGAAGGGTACAGAGGAGGCATCAATGCCTATATTGATTTGAGTTTGCCTATAGGCGGTAAAAAGAAAAAGAAAAAAGATGATAAGGATGGTAACAGTGGTGATAAAAACAACGACAATACTACCAAAAAGGATAGCAGTAACCTTTTATCAAAGATCCTTTCTTTCAACATTCCTTTGGGACAGGCAAGTGCAGCCATTCGAGCAGAGCTGGTCGAGGGTCAATTCTTGAGCAAAGCTTTTATAAATACCCTGATTCAGCCCGACAATTCCTGGTGGCCCAATTTCATTCCTGCTAAACCCAATGGAGCCTTGAATGTACAAGGATTCTTACAGCAAGATGGTGAGTTCAGAATTGGGCTAAGGGGAGAAATGGGCATCCAAAAATCAAACAACGAGGCTGATTTGATCAATTGTGTGGGAACGTTGCAAGCAGACAACGAGCAGTTGTTGTTAAGAGGAGAATTGAACGGCATCAATGAAGGTTGGGCGGTACAAGCCACAATTGCAGACGGAGAAACTGATATGCGACTAGAAATCCCTGAAAGCATCACTGCCGATTTGGGAACTGACCTGGAAGCTGAAGTAGCTGCTTTGGAAAAGCTGGTAGCTGATCTGCAAAAGAAGCTGGAAGAGGCAGAAGATCAGTTGCAAATCGAATTGAGCCTTAGAGGACTCAGAACTCAATTACCGGGGATTGTACAAACCATTGAAGAGGAAATGGACCAAGGTATAGCTGCCGGTAAGAAAAAAGCTAAGGACATCATCAATAAATCTGCTCTGTGTGAAAAAAATGATGTCTACAGATATGTATGTGATAAAATAGATGCCGCTGCTAAGCCTTATTATCAGGTGTTGGAAGCCTTGAACGCTGCTGTGAGACCTGAATTATCTGATGAAGCTGCCAGAATACAATTAGAAAAAGCATTGCGGGATGTAATTGCTTTGCCCGTTCTTAAAGTGAATATCAGCTACAAAACGAAAGTAGCCAAATATGTAAAGGTATTCAGAAAGAGAATTAGAGTTTGTGTGAATTACATCTTCAAACATACATTCAGTGAAAGACTAATCAGCAATGCTCAAATTGCAAGTCTAAAGGAAGCAGCCGACAATGTCACTCGCATCCAACCTGCTTCTGATTTGGTACTTGATTTGGCTAGCGAAATGACTGAATTGCCTACGCTTGAGATCATTGACAAAGTCAAAAACCTACCTGAACCTAATTTAGAGCAAGTAGGATACATCGTCAACAAAAGAGAAGGTACTTATCAATACTATGTGGCATTCAATGGAAAAACCCATTACAAGGACTTTGATCCATTTTCATGGAGTTCGATTGTAAAAGCAATTAGAGGAAAGAGGTTGGAAAAAGTGGAGTGAGAAAGAACGAATTTCTTCAAATACTTGTACAAGTTTTCTAAAATAGGGGGATTGATGAACACTTTAGCTTGTAGCCAGATTAGAGAATCATTTCCAGTATTCTAAAATAAGGCAAGGGTACAAAATGATATTCCTTCATAAAGAATTTGATCCTTTTTTAACTGTACAAGAATCAAAATATAGAAAAAGGAAATAGGAAATTGTATCGCCCAAACAAAAAAAAGAGTTGCAAAATGATAGTTTTGCAACTTTTTTTTTGCCAGGATAGATGAAAGCTTTGTTCAGGTGCAGTTGAGTTTATTTGGGCTATTTATTGATTTTTTATAAACTTCATATTAACAATTATTGATTGATTAGCATGAAGAATACCCAATCAGGAATAAGAAATAATGTTTGCTAATACCCAGTAAACATAGGAGATAATTGGTAATTATGTATTTTTTCTGCCTTGAGCGTTAGGTTTGAGCAGCAGAAAATTTTTTGAGAAACAGAAAATGTCAAATAACTGTCTAAAGTAGAAAAGTTTAGCTTCATATTTATCTTGTCTAGTTTTTGTCTATACCAATTTTATCCTGAAAGCTCTCAATCTGTGTAATTTTTCACTGAATTAAGTTTTTCTATAAATACTCAAGAATATGCGATTCAATGTAAATTTTAATTGGAAAGTCAAATATAGCATGATAGTGTCCCTGCTATTTTGTGTTGGGTTTGGCTATGGTCAGAAGGTATATATACAGGGAACAGTAACAGGAGATGATGAACCTCTTATTGGAGCAACAGTACTCGTTAAAGGAACTACTTTGGGTACACAAACGACTTTTGATGGCTCTTATGAACTTAATGCAAATATTGGAGATACTTTGGTCTTCAGTTATGTCGGGTTTATAGGAAAGGAAATTTTAGTAGGTGATGGAACAAACATAGATGTTGTTCTGCAACCTAATGTTTCTGCTCTTGAAGAAATAGTAGTGATAGGGTATGGTACTCAAACTAAGAAAGAAGTGACAGGTGCTGTCGCTAAAGTTGAAGATGAGGCTATTGCTCGTACCGCTACTTCGGATGTAGGGACAGCTTTGCAAGGCTTGGTTGCTGGTGTCAATGTACAAGCTGGTAGTGGTCGGCCGGGAGAAGCGGCCAATATCCAAATCAGAGGCTTAGGTTCTATTAATGCGGGGGCCTTAGGTCCTTTATTTGTTGTTGATGGTATCCCATTTGAAGGTAACCCAAATATTGCACCTGAACAGATCAAGTCCATAGATATCTTAAAGGATGGTGCTGCTGCCTCTATCTATGGTACTCGTGCTTCTAATGGGGTCATTTTAATCACGACGAAAAGAGGGGAACTGGGGAAAATGAAAGTTGATTTTAGCTCTTATGCAGGTATCCAGAACATCACATCAGGTACTCCATTGATGAATACACAGCAGCAGATGTATTTTGAAGAGGCAAGATTGGAGGCACTAGGAAGAGATCCACTCATCTTTGTATTCAATCCCAATGCCCTTCAATTTAATTCAGATTTTGTGGGAGATGTTCAAAATGACAATGCCTTCATTCAAAACTATAACCTCAATGTATCAGGAGGTATTGAAAATTTGACCTTGAACTTCAATACCAATTACTTTAATCAGGACGGGGTTTTAATCAACTCAGGTTTTGATCGTTTGACCAATCGAATTACTGGTGAGTTCAAAAAAGGAAAATTCAAAGCTTTTGCTACCATTGGCTTTACTCAAGAAAATACAGAACAGGAGCCTTTTGCTTTGTATGAGTATGCATTGGTGCAAGTACCTTGGCAACCTCCATTAGGAGGGATTGAGTCTGTAGGGGAAAATAGTGTAGAGATTCCGGTTAGGAATGCCATTCAATATAGCTTCTTATCTGCTCAATTAGAAAACATAGACGAGCGTAGAGTAAACAGCAGCAATATTGCGATCAACCTAGAGTATGAATTATTAAAAGACTTGAGATTTAGAGTAAACCTGGGGAGAAATTCCTGGGACTACCGCCGCAAGTTTTTCCGCCCACAATATTTAGTATTTAATCAAGATGGCTCTGAAAATCCTACTGCTTCCAATGAGCAGGCTATACTGGATGAGGATTTTATCTTTACCAGAAGAGAAACATGGGAAAATGTACTGAGTTACAACAAAACCTTTGGTAAGCATACTTTTGGCTTAACAGGGGTACTTTCTTATGAGCGTTTTGATTCTAAGACACTAAGTACCGGTGTAATATTTAGTGAAAATGCCAGCAATGATATCCAAACTTTAGGTGCTGGTGGTCAGGCCATTACTCCTTCCAGTATTGACGAAGAACGCAATTTGACAGGTAAAATGATTAGGTTTCAATACAATTATGACCAGAAGTATTTGTTTTCCGCGAGCTTTAGAAGAGATGGCTCTTCTAAGTTTTCGGAAGCCAACCGCTATGGTAATTTCTTAGGATTTTCCGGGGGCTGGAACATCCACGAAGAATCATTCTTCCAAAGTAATCTAATTAATGGCTTAAAGCTAAGGGCAAGTTGGGCAGAAGTTGGAAATCAAAATATTGCTTCTTATGCCTTTACACCTGTCATAGAAGGGGGAGTCAATTATCCTTTTGGATCCAGTGAAGATCTAGATTTTGGATTGATACAACGTCGATATGTAGATTCTGAAATAAAATGGGAAACGACAGTTTCAAGGAATATTGGTCTAGACTTGACCATGCTCGACAATCGCTTAACTTTCACAGCAGACTTTTACCTCAACGAAAAAGAGGATATGTTGCTGCAAGAAAGATTGCCTGCATCAGCAGGAGTATATCAACCACGTACCAATGGCATTTATGATGTGAAGGTGACCAATGCTGGTGACATGACCAACAGTGGTATTGAATTGGCACTGAACTATAGAAATAAATTTTCGAATGGATTGAAATATAGTTTGACTTCAACATTTACGCGCAATGTAAATGAGGTTACAGACTTAAATGGTGTAGAAATTGGTTATGCGAATGGTCGTCCTATTGTATCTCAAGGCCCCAATGTAGACTTTGTTACTTATTTGGCGGAAGGATATGAAGCAGGAGCATTTTTCCTGTTACAGCATGATGGAGTGATCAAAACGCAAGAACAATTAGAAGTTTACAGATCAGTAGATCCATCTGCACAGTTAGGAGATATGATGTTCATAGATCAAAATGGAGATGGTGTTTTGAATGATGCAGATCGGGTTTATGCGGGATCAGGGCAAGCTGATTTTGAAGCAGGATTGGGTATCAGTCTTGAGTACAAGAACTTTGACTTCTTTGTGCAGGCTTATTATTCGCATGGAGCTGAAATTTACAATGGTTCAGAGTTGTATGCTTATGCTACCGGAAGGCATTTGGATTTATACAACATGTGGACCCCTCAAAATCCAAATTCAGATATTCCAACAGATCGTCAGAATGCATTCCATAATAATGTGCGTGCAAGGTCGGATTACTTCGTTGAAGATGGAACTTACTTAAGAATTCGTAATATCAATATTGGATACTCTTTTCCAAGTTTGAGTAAAATCGGAATTGAACGCTTTAGAATATACCTGGCTGCCTTGAATCCATTCACTTTTACCAATTATGAAGGCTATGATCCTGAAGTTGGTGGTGATGGTTTATTCCTTCGCGGTGTAGATAGAGGAAATTATCCTGTGACTCGTCAGTTTACTGCCGGAGTTCAGGTAGGATTTTAAAACCAGATAAACATTAAAAATCATGATAGGCCATAAAACAAAAAACTTACTTTTTCTCACATTACTGCTGCTTTTTAGCTGTAATGAAGATGATTTTCTGGATTTGACCAATCCAAATGCTATTACTACTGCTACTTTTTGGCAGACTGAAAAACAGTTCAACAGTGCTCTTACGACAGTTTATGGTGCACTACAATTTCAATCCATAAGTGGTGGTTTGCAGGTTCATGAAATGATTTTGGGTGACATTGGAGGTACAGAGAGTTGGTATCGTCCATTTGCATTTAGAAATCTAACTTTCAATGACGGGATCTACTATGTTACGGATAAGTGGAATGAACTGTATATAGGTGTTTTCCGTGCTAATCAAGTGATTGAAAACATACAGGATGCTGATCCAACAGTATTTAATGACAATGCCAAGGCGGAGATCGAAGCCCAGGCAAGGTTCTTGCGTGCATTTTTCTACTTCCAATTGGCTTATACCTATGGAGGGGCAGTAATGCATACGCAAGTAATTGTCGATAATGATGATTTCAATAAGCCATTTTCTTCTATAGAAGAAGTTATAAATACAGTCATTATACCAGATTTAGAATTTGCTAGAGCGAATTTACCAACCGAATGGCCAGCTAGAAGCACCGGGCGCGTCACTTGGGGCGCTGCAACTTCATTATTGGGTAAAACTTATTTGTTCAACGAAGATTGGTCAGAAGCAGCTACTTTATTCAAAGAAGTAATTGATTCTGGAATATATGGATTAACAGCAGATATAATGGATAACTTCACACATCTTGGTGAATTTAATGAAGAATCCATTTTTGAAGTAGCTTATAATGAAGAGCTTAACCCAGGGGCACCTGGTGATGCAGTGGATGATAACCCGTTTGAGACAGGGGCAGAAGCATCTAATATGGCTACTGCTTTTGGGCAATTGAATTTTGGTGCTTTTAATACTTTACTCCCTTCTTACTACCTGCATGAGTTGTTTGTCAATGACGAAGTAGATCCGGCAAATTCCATTAATGATGGAAATAGACAATCTAAAAGGCTTTCTGCTTCTATTTGCCCACGAGACGGCGAAACCCTGTATTACAATTTGCCAATTGGTGAAAGAGGTGGATGGGCATTTGGGCAAAGTGCTTACATTAAAAAGTTCACCAACTGGTATCACAAAGATGCTGAAGACACCAATAACAGATCCGGAATCAACTTTAGACATATTCGTTTGGCAGATGTCTATTTGATGCATGCAGAAGCCGTATTAAATGCAACAGGCGATGTAAATACTGCCATTGAATACATTGATTTAGTCCGGTCTAGAGCAGGTGTTATGACCCTACAAGGATATATGGATAACAATGGAGGACAATTTCCTCAACTGCACATTAGTAAGCAAGTACACGGAGAACAGCCTTTGGCAAATCCAACAGTAGAAAACGTAATGACCCACTTGAGAAGGGTAGAACGACCCTTGGAGTTGTGTTTTGAGGGACATCGTTGGAAAGACTTGGTTCGATGGGGAATCGTAAGTGAGGTTTTCAGTGAATTGAGACAAGATGAAATCTGGCGTCAGGAGAATTTTGAAGCCATTGGAGGAAATGATGGAGGATTGGCACCGCTGTTCATCATAGAGCGCATAAGACCTGATTTCAATCTTTCATCTCAGAATTATCAGCCACAGCAACATAACTATTTGCCAATACCTACACAAGAGCGTCAAAACAATTCTATGATCAACTAAATGTTCAAATAATGAGAAAAAACACTTTTTATATATTGAAATTTTTTCTTCTTGTTGCATTACTCTCAACGGCATGTGAGCAAGAAGACCTTACTTTGGAGGAACCAAGCCACAGAGTTGTATTCACCTCTGAGATGGATTTTGAAAACAAAGTTAATGTAGGCGGAGAAATCGCACTAGGTGATGTTTCAGCAGGTGTAGTTTCCAGATTGTGGACTTTCCCTGAAGGGGTAGCCGATATACTTGATTCTGACAATGATGTTACTTCTGAAGAAGCAACGGTAAGAGTGGTTTTCAATACAGTTGGAGATCATCCGGTAAGATTACAACAAGTATTCAAAGAGCCGGCATATGCAGGTACAACACAAACCAATAGTACAGAGCTGGATACGACAATAATAGTAAGGGTATTAGAGTTGGTTGATGTTGCTATTCAGGCCAACTATGTCAATCCTGATGGTACACTGGGTGAGGCGTTAAACTTGGCAGATCAGTCGGGAAATGAACTATTTGCCAGTAGAACAATTCGTTACACTCCCATTGTAGCAGGAGAGCC
The DNA here is from genome assembly GCA_038530915.1 of Bacteroidota bacterium. GTDB lineage: Bacteria > Bacteroidota > Bacteroidia > Chitinophagales > Saprospiraceae > JANQPA01. Next base: position 2,223 of record JBCBCD010000141.1, on the reverse strand, counting down.
TCTCCACTATACTTTTCATTTTGAAGGGGGAGATCCTGAATTTGTAGAAGGCGCACAGGAATTTATCGATGTAAAATATACACGTCTAGGGGCGTATGGTGTGAGTTTTGGTGCTTCTAGGACGAGGCCCTCAGGTAGTGATTCTATTTCCTACAATCAAGTCGTTAGAGTTATTCCTTCTACAGATCCAATACTTATGGATCGAGTCACAGAAAAGGACGGACAGGTAGCAATTGTTTACAGTAGAGAATTGAACCCCGAGACTTTGGCTCCGGAAAACTTTACTGTTAGCATAGAGAATGGTTCAATTCCTTTTACGGTACCGGTCAGTACTGCCACACTTGACCCTGAACAAGGGAATGTGATTTTACTTACCTTAGATAACGAGTCGATTTATAACGACGACATTGTCAGAGTAAGTTATGAACCGGGAGCACTTACCTCAGCAGATGGTGTACAGGCTGATGCATTTGTAGATGTATTGTTGTCCTTTCCAACGGAAAATATTTTAAAGTCAACAGATTTTGATTATAGTTTTGAAAACAGTACGGCTGATAATTGGGTGTATTTGTGGTGGGGAGCTCCTTTTGATCAATATACTTCTAATGTAAGTAGTAATCAGGCCTTTGAAGGGAGTAAGAGTCTTTATGTCGAATTCAATGCCAATGGAGCTATGATTATAGGCAATAGAGATGCTAATGGAGAAAACATCTCATTCCCTGTAGAAACAGGACAAGACTACGAATTGGGCCTTTGGGTTTATGTAGAGGAACTCGGTAATATTGACCCTGCGGCAACATTACCAGATATACGCCTTTATTGGACACCTGATACAGATTGGGGCATTGGACCTAATCCGGCACTGACTGCGGATTTTCCAGTGGGTGAATGGGTTTATTCTTCGGCCTTTGTATCCTTTAACGGTGAGCAGGCAAGCTTCATGATTAGAGGCGTGAATGAATTTAATTCGGCACCTGTCAAAGCATACATAGATAACATTACACTTTCGAAAGTACGTTTGAGACCATAGATTAGTACTGGTAGATTTTAGAAAACATGAGTTATCCCGAATTTTCGATTAATTCGAAAATTTGGGATAACTCATGTTTATATAATCATTTGGTCAACTATAAATTAAATGCAATATGATTCAATACAGAACCTGCATTTTGGTTATTTTTATGGGGCTATTTTTTTGGGAAAACTTGAAAGCACAGCCTACACCACCGGATGGCTTCAAGTGGGAAGCTGTACCAGAAATCACCGATGAATTTGACGTTTGGGATAACACCAAATGGTTTAAATCGCTTTGGAATTATGGAGAACCCGTTCAAATGTTAGCCCAAAATTCGGGGGTTAGTGATGGTAAGCTATGGATTAAAGCTACGCTCGACTCTGGAGCTGTGCGTTGGTTCGAGACCTCGAGAGTGTATTCCAGAGAGCGAATCAGCTTCCCCATGTACACAGAATGTAGCATGAAAACAGCACATATCTCTGCCTACAATACCTTTTGGATGAACAATGGGGACATTAACAACCGAGATGAAATAGACATTTGTGAAAACAACTCCAAGCCTTCTCGCGAAGGAAATGACGAATTCCCATATTTGATGCAATCCCAATACTTCATTACCGTAGACAGAGATGATGAACGTGCAAAAGGAAACTTTGACAATCGAAATTTATCTGAGGATAATCCTATGCGTGGAGTAAAATGGAATGAAGGTTATCATACTTTAGGTGTTTGGTGGAAAGATAAAAACAATGTCCAGTTTTACCTAAATGGGGAACCAGCAGGAAGTGTAACGACTACTCGCGACTTTACCAGATCGTTGAATATCATTTGGGATTTATGGACGATTGATCAATGGTGGAGTGGTGGAGTAGCTGCCCAGGAAGATCTACTGAATGATAGCATTAATACCATGAAAATTGATTGGATTCACACCTATAGATTGGTAGAAGATTTAACAACCAACACGACTGAAACCAACTTGAGAACTCAACAGGTCAACATCTTTCCTAACCCAACTACCGATGGATTTTCTATAGAGTTTGCAGATTTTCCTGAAGAAGATGCCAGAGTAGAAATCTATGATGCAGTAGGGAAGTTAATTCAGACTCATCTTCTTAACAGTAAACTTACGCAAGTTTCCTTAAGTGAATTATCTACCAGTTTGTACTATCTAAAAGTAGTCAATGGCACTTCTGTAACCAGTGAAA